>NZ_CP058649.1:0-202500 GCF_018141445.1 Vallitalea pronyensis
TTACTTCGTATATCTTTATTATAAGTATAATGTAAGTCGGCTAGATAAATATCACAGTTATTATCAAAGTAATTATCTACTCTGTTAATTGAATGGGTAATATCGTTGTCATAACTTACACGATTAATAAAATCATGTGCCTTAACCGTTACCATTTTTTCAATACCATATTCATCACCGTATTTTAATTTATCGATATATAAATTTATATCAAGATTATATTTTTGCCAGAACATGAATATCACAATCACAATAAGCACAAATATACCGGTTATAAACTTTTTCCTCATTTTCAAATCTATCACATCTATTCAATATCAATTTTAACAAAACTAATGGTATGCCACTCATTAATAATAACAAATAATTAAATATGGAGCAATAAAAACACGTTAATTGATTTCATAATATTGTTCATTCAATATCTAATTATGTTGATTAGTATAGACAAAAATAATAAAAAAAGGGTTGCAAACAAGCAACCCATAATTTTTTGTCTTATTGAAGTAGTATCATAGACTGATTTTTCTACACACAATACCACAATTTAAGCTATATTTAAAACCTACTAACTGTTTACATCAGTCATCATTATCATCGTCATCATAACTCTTCACCATTATATATTTATAAGCATGTGAGCCTTTTGTATTTAATACATTAGTAAGCCAATAGCCATCTTCCATAAGTTTTGCTAATAATTCTGCTACATTATCTTCTTTTGACTGCTCAGGATCTGAGCTTGCAAAATCCTTCACATCTAGTTCATCCACTAAAAATGTTACAACATGAATCTTTTCTGCCATTATTTCATTCTCCTTTAATGATTTTTTGTACAACCTACTACATATTATTCAGAAGACTAAATTAATGACACAAAAAAATCTTTAATTATAAGAAAAACAAAAAACAGCATTCTAGTATGGCGTATTCTACGATTAATCAGCTATGAGTGTTAACCCACAATCATTACAATATTTTTCATTTTCATCAACGGGTGACCCACATGCTGGACAATATTCATTTTTACCTAAACCCATTTCTGTTATCTTGATTCCGTCTACTTCTATAACTTGTAAATTATTTGAATCAACCCAAAGAATATTTCCTTGAGCATCACACACTGCTACCGTTGCAATAGTCCCTTCCTCTTCATGTGGAAAAAAGTTACCACCAAGTAAACTTGGACGTACAGCTTTATATGCTGCAAATCCAGTTCCTAATAAGATATATTTTCTATGCGTCTTTTTATCTTTAACAATAATACCCATTCAATATCGCTCCTTATATTTACATTCCTAGAATTCCTTATATACTTATGTATCTGAAAAAAATAAACGTAAATGATAATGGACCATGCTCTTACCCTTGGAATTGTACTCTTTAGTTCGTTTATTAATTTATTTGTATTCATCAACATATGTGGTACGCGACAAGATTCTATATAAAAGTAATTACTATTTATCTAATACTCTTTTACTTTATAACTACCATCCTGCTCTCTATTATAACTTATTATTTGAGAATTAAAAGCTTCACCTAACTTGCCATTCCATTTCATAATAATGCCTTGATCAATTAAAGTACAATGATTAAGGATGATATAATAATCATTTCCATCGTAATAGTATTCATAACTCAAATCCATTGTTTCATTATCGTATTCTATTTGATAATTCCCTTCACTATTGGCTCCGTATACACCCTTCAACTCCTCAGGTGTTACATTATGATTATAAGCCAGAATATTATCTGATAAGAACTCTGCCAACGTGTTTCTAAAATCATCTGCTTTTATATCAACAAATGTATCAATGGGGATGAGTTCTCCAGTACTTAAGTCAAATGTGCTGCCATAATAGTAGCGGATGGGCTTTCCTGCTGTTTGTACTGTTGCAATTTGCCTTATACTGAGATAGTTTTTATTTAACATCATTACTTTACTATCAATGGTGTATAAAAATGGTTGTTCAGCAATAACATCATCACCTAACGATTCACAGTTTTCAGATGTAATATTCTTAAACTTCTGTAGCCAACCTTCTTGATAATGGGTCAACCTATTAGAACCATTAAGCCAACCTTCCATTTCCCCTTCATAAAATGAATTAATCTTATTAGCCCATTCAATATCCTGGATGATAGGTTTGTCATAATAAATATATGCAAGGATTTCACCGGATTCACTTTTAATTGAATCATCTACCCGTTCAATCTGTATAGTCATTTTTCCCGATCCTAAGACACTTACACTTTTGCTTGTGTAAACGTTATATGTCAGTATTGCTAGTAATAAAATAGCAACAATAATAATCATGTAATTAAAATTCTTATTTTTCTTCATACGCCCACCCTCTTAATAAAATTTTTACGCTTATTATGTCAAAATCTATACCATTATAGCACATCAGCCTTCCGTGCAAAAGTTTCTTTTCTTCTATGGTCATTAGATTGATTTTACTCAGTGATAGACTGTTATTCAAGCTATATAAGTTCATATCATCGTTGTTATGCTCCCTCACCTGATATAATAAAAGCCCTCTCGGTATTGCTACCGAAAATGTTATATATGCATTTATTCTATAATGTAATATAGTTATATCAGTTAATACTTGTTTAAAAACAATACTTTATATCCCATGTTATACAACAAATGACATACTTTGGTGAAGGTATAATCTGCTTTATATTTATACCCTAATTTCTTCAATATGTGACTTACCTTTTGAATAATTTCCAGACGTCCATTCCCACTTTTCAATCAATCTTATTCGACCATCATCTAATATTTTAGGCTGCGAAAAGCATTTACCAGTCATGATTTCTCCATTTTGATTGATATGTTGATATCTCATATCCAGATTGTCATTGCTATCAACACTTGCAATAAGCATTCCTTTCTTTATAAATCCACCCTCATATTCAGCCCAAACGATATTGCCATCTTGATGATAATAGAATGTTGTTTCATCATTAACTTCTCCATTATCACTAGTCACTACGGATTTAAACACTTTTCCATCATAATTAATCTTCATTATACATCACTCCATCACTATATTTTTGTAGCTAATAAATACTTATGTCTATAATTCTTTATATATGGCATACCCACTTAAAAGTATGCCAACGCCTCCTACTAAGGAAATTAGTGTTCCTACGACTCTGTAATTGATTGTCGTTGCATTAACCATATCTGGATCTATTGTGGAAACACTAGAATTAGGTCCTGTGTATGTTGTCGCTGTACCTATGTTTTTCCCTATTGGTGCAGAAGAAAATATTAATATTATACCTATAATAAATGCAGTGGTCATGACTATTAATGATCTTCTTGCCATTTTCAGCTTACTCATTTTGTATACTCCCCTTTATATAACATCGATATATACAACTATTCTATATTTTGTTAAAAGATCAAGCTTTCGACGTTAAAATTGTTTTATAATGTTTTATATTCATATTTAATAATAGCATACTTTATATTTAAACAAAAATAAATTAACAATACCATATCATATATATTCCTCATTAATAAAGAGCGTAAAATATTAAACCGCGCCCCAAAAGTTAGGCTTATAATCTAAATTTTGGGGGTCGGTTTAATATCACAATCATTATACGAGAGAATAAAATTATCCCTCTGGTCCAAGATTTATTTTAAACAGATAGATGATTTATCTAGTGATAGCTGCACCTGATAAAGCTTTCTAAGTGCCATGTTAAGGTGCCCATAACCGAATAATAATGAAATAATGCTTTTAATAAAAGAAGAGATATCGTATGGATATCCCCTCTTGTCGTACTATTCTTTGTATTCATTAACTTCAATGCAAATTATTTTATCATATGAGATATAATCTTTTCTGCTTATATAAGGCCCTACATTATAATTTTTTGCAAAAACATAATAGGCTGGTCCTTGTCCTGCGCCTCTATCAAAATACCAATTCATAAAAGTATCAACATCATTCATCGTTAGATCATACTCTTTGTCGTTTTCATCTAGTAGCTTGATTAATAATAGTGCTTTATTATTGCTTATTTCAATTATGGCTGATGCGATATTAGAATCAGTACTTTCAACATTGTTCTTTACTGCTCTTACTACATAATAGTAAGTTACTCCTGGAGTTACATTTGTGTCTGTGTAAGTTGTACCTGTGATATCAGTTGCAATAACTGTATTAATAGCCCCAGATATCGTTGACCTAAGTATAGTGTAGCTATCTGCATCTGTAACAGCATCCCAATTAAGCGTTATGCTATTATCTGATGGAGTTGCTGTTAAATTTGTTGGTGTAACTACGTTAATAGGCTCTGTATACGGCGTGAAAGCTTCATTTGTACGCATATAATCAGATATCTCTGGATATTTACCACCAATTGCATAAATTGTTTTATCAACTACTTCTAATCCAAGTCCATACCTAGGAGTAGGCATTTTTGCCTCTGTTGTCCATACATCAGTCTGTGGGTTATACTTTTCAACAACATCAGAATATATTTTCCCATCATGTCCTCCAATTGCATAAATCATTCCATTAGCCTCAATAGCTCTGACACCAAATCTTGCTGTTGGCATGTTTGCTTTTGTCGACCAACTGTCTGTCTGTGGGTCATATTCTTCCACAACATTACCTTTTGCACTATTACCACCAATAACATATATTTTATTATTTGCTACAGCTACACCCAATTCACCTCGCGGTGATGGAATATTTGTCTTATAACTCCATGTGTCAGTTACTGGATCATATTCTTCGACAGAGCCATCATTACCAGCTATTGCATATATTTTCCCATTAACAACTGCTGAACCAAAAGCAAATCTTGGAGTTGACATGCTTGCTTTATATGTCCATGTATTTGTAATAGGATCATATTCTTCTACTGATGCTAATAAATCTTTATTTGCTCCCTGACCACCTAAAACGTATATTTTACCATTTAGTGCAACAACTTCGGGAGCATATCTTCCTTCACTCATGCTTGCCTTACTAGTCCAACTATTTGTAACAGGGTCATATTCTTCTACTACGGATGATGAGTATGTACTACTCACTCTTCCACCTATAGTATAAATCTTTTGACCAACTTCTGCTATTCCAAAATTATCTCTACCCGTTGGCATTGATGCCTTTGATTCCCAAGTCCCCAACTCACCTTCAGCAGCTAATGCTGTAAGTGAATTAACAAGCATTAAAGCTACAAGTATTACTAAACTGAATATTTTTCCACATTTCCTCATTTATGTTCCTCCTTAGTATATGAATTATCTAGAATGTTACCATTATATGGCAATAATATATAGACTTATAAAGTTTATTTTTAAATAGTATAATTAAGTGTTATTGTTTTTTCGACATTATGTGATGCTAAAAATACTATAGTTTTTTACAATATTTTTCTACATGTTTGCTATAGTCCATTCTATTATCCTTCATATTTTAATTATAGATAATCACGATTATCATAAGATATTTTGGCCTAAAAAAATAATACAACAGATCTATATGACATTTCCACGACATCATATAACCAATAGAATAGAATTGGTCTCCCAATTATTACTCTGTTTTAGGTACTATCTTTATAATCATCGCTCCATTGCATTTCATTTTGAGAGTTTTTTGTAATAGTCGATTTCAGGCTTCTTGGTAGCTATTTAGCAACGTTAGAATATAAAATAAGCCTAAGTGAGTAACTGCATAGTTACTACTTAGGCTATAAATTATTATTTTAATTGTGATATTAGTTTTATTTTGGTTTTACTACTGGTATAAATCATAATTACTGATATGATTACCAAAACACATTATTATAAGCTTATTTTTCCTTCTGTAATCTCTAACTTATTCACAAAGTCCATATCGTAACGCACAGCACCGTGATCTCTAAATATCGTGCCTTTTGTTATGCGGATTGCCAAAATAACGCAGCTTTTATCTTGTTCGTTGTTTGCCTGATCATACCATTCAGCAAAGGCTTTACGAAGTTTAGTCCTTATTTCAGCATTTTTTGGATCTAAAACCCATCCGAGATTTTCGCCAACCCCATTTCCAGAAATACCTTCGAAGCAAACCGCAAATGCAACGTTATTGTTTTGAGTTATCTGCTGTATTTTATTTGATTTTGCCCAAGTAGTAACATAAAACACACCGTCTTCATAATAAGCGTCTACATCACGGACATAAGGACAGGGAGTTGCGCTATCACCTGGTTCCATTCCGATAGTTGAAAGTGCAATGACATTATCTTTTCCATTGCCGCAACTTTCTTCAATTAATCTTAATCCTTCTTCATATCTGCTCATCTTTAGTCCTCCTCTAATTTTTATTCATTATAGTATGACGATTATATTACAGCTTGAGCCATAAAATAAAACTGTCGCTCGTTGCTTTTTAAATGATTTTATAAAACTCGTTTATTCTTTTATTATACCTCTCGATTTTTATACTTTACTTTCCTAAATTTTTTATATCATTATTAA
Organism: Vallitalea pronyensis; assembly: GCF_018141445.1. Lineage (NCBI taxonomy): Bacteria > Bacillati > Bacillota > Clostridia > Lachnospirales > Vallitaleaceae > Vallitalea > Vallitalea pronyensis. The sequence continues at coordinate 6,494 of NZ_CP058649.1, forward strand.
TTCCAGCTCAATATATAGTAAATATTACCATAATTGATACAGTCTTTCAATGAAATCGATAAGCATAGGAATTGACTAATACACTATTTTTATTATATAATCTGGTCCAAATGTTATCCTAACACAACCATTTATATATCACCACGTTCCTAACCAGGCTTTACTTGCTACAATCATAATGATATAATTCCTTTAATTTATATTATAAGAAAGGAGTATATATATGATTTATATAATTGTTATTCTTGGGATAATATTTACCACGATATTATACAAAAGATCAAAGAGTTTATCCGATGCACTATTACCATTAATTTTGATTAACTTAGTTTTCACCATTGCCCTTGGTGTAAACGCAGTGGCTCCTCAATTTGATGGCATATCAATAAACAATGCCCTTGCTGCTTTATTTTTTGATGATGATGGTAAGGATTGGAGTCGAATAGTATTTCTTTACCGTTTTAAAATTTGCTTGTATGTTAATTTAATCCTCATTTTTATATATTCTATATTGAAACTTTTTCCTAATAGAAATAGAAAATAAAGTACATTATTCTCCCTGTAAACACAATATTTTTAAAGACTAGCTTTATCTGATTTCTAGGATTTAGATTTTTAATACATTCTCAACCTTAGATAATTGTGATATACTAACGAAGTGATTAAATTCTATTACATAAATTAATAAAATCATTACGCTATAAAAGAAATATTGCTATAACATTAACCTTAACATCCGTTTCATAGGTTATAGTTTACCCCTTATTAGTACGGATGTTGAACTCACAGTAGCCGTTATGTACATATGCAGAATTATGGTATTCTTGTTGTGTGGAGTAGTAGCTGTTATTACTAATGGTATATACAATAGACTTTTAACTGATGGTATAATACATCGAACAAAATTTAATCTAGTGAGTAGACTTTTCAACATCTGTAATGTGCTTTATAATATTATTCATATTTTAGATAGGTGGTTTTTTCATGAAAATTAGTCCATTAATTGTTGCTATTTTTTCTTTTATTGGCATGTACCTCGCGCTTATTATTACAACTATGTTTATAGATCCTTCCAATGATGTTGAGCTAGTACTTTATGGTATCTGTATACTAACTTCTGTTGTAGTCACTTGCGCTTATATAATTACCAATAAAATTAATGATCTCAAAAAGCATATAAAATCAAGCAATAACGACACGCGAATCTAAAATTTAGTAAGTATACATTATAGTTTAAGTGGGTTTCATCGACCAAGCCTAAAGTGCCTGTCCTTCACACATGCCTGAACCTACGCCCGTTGGCAAATTAGCCCTTGAAAGGCATGAACGCACCATTAAATCTTCTAACCCTAGCGTCTTTTTAATTTCGTTAAAGTATGAAAGACTAAATTCTTTATACCCTAAATACTAATGCTATAATAGTATCAAAATACTTGCTTTGACGCAAGCAAAAGAGCCTATCACTAGATAGACTCCTGTTGTGTACCAATCAAAATGCTTCTAATACTTATATTTTAATAAAACATAAATAAATATGGGTTCTGAGAAACAGTATTAGCATAAAGCCTACCAAGTAAGGTAGGCTCATCTCATATATATACCTTTAATCTATAACGTCATCTATAGTACATTCCATATTCCACGTATCACCTATATCAATTCCATAATTATTCCCATCATATTCAATACCAATCTCAAGGGTTCCTGAGACTTCAAGTTTTGCCACCGTATTATCTTTTTCAAAATTAGCAACACCTACATCATGAGTCCAAGATACTCCTGGAGTAACACCAGTAAGTGATGACTTAATGTCTCTATTTTTTATTTCTTCAAACTTATAATATACGTTGCCGGAAATAGGAGATGTGATTTTCTTATATTTGCATGCAAACGTTATATTTCTAAAACCACCAACTTGTGCAGTTGTTCCATTAAGATACCATTTCCATATACCCCACTTTTTAATAGTATGTGTTTTATTTCCATACTCAACTTCTGCACTAGGTATTCCTCTTGTATTTACAGTTTCTTTTTTAGTTTTTGTTTCATAGGAAAAATTTTCATGCATTTTAGCTTTAACGCCTTTAATTAAATCATTGACTTCCTCTACATTGTTAACTACAATAAATGTTCTATCTTTTGCCTCTTTTGAATCTATAGTTGTTACAGTAGCATTGTATTCGTCAGCAATATCCTTAAGATTCTTAAGAACATCAACAGAATCAGATGCATAAATAGTTTGACTACTAATTAAAATTAAAAGAACAACTAAAGAAACAATTTTTTTACTTTTTTTCAAATAAGTATCCTCCTACATTTTTTATTCTTGCGTACGCATTATTAAATATAGCAGAAACAATTCAAAAAAACCGTCGTATTTTGGCACAATTTTAAATTTAATCTCATTTTAATAATTTAATTATATTTTAATTTATTTTATTCAAATCATTTAATATAATTATTTTAGACTTTTGCACATTATTTATCGATTTAACTGGCATTAGGATAGAATTGGACATATATAATACTCTGGGAACAGAAAGTTTTTATGAACTATTGATAATTTTCTTTTTGTTCTGTATAATTATACTATTATTTCAGTATTTGTTTCTTAAACTATTATACATAGGAGATGAGTGTTATAAAAAACAAAAGATTAGTATCAATTATTCTCATGGTTATATTATTACTAGTTTATACGCCTACTTACTCACATGCTGTTGAGATTGCAGAAGGTAAAGTTACTGCTAAAGCATTAAATATTAGAAGTGGCCCAGGTCTTTCTTATGACAAAGTTGATGTTGTATACAAAGGTGAATATGTATCAATCCAAGTGACTGATGACATGCCTTATGAAACTGGTGAAGCCGATGGATATGTCTGGGAATACGTACTAACTCCTAATGGTATTTATGGCTACTGTGCTATCAAATACTTAGAAATTAGTGGACCGTAATATTTAGAATACTGAAATAATTGGTATGAGCTCAAGTATTTATTACTCTGAGCTCATATTTATTTATGTTATGGATCCTTCACTAAACCGAACTTTATCTATTTTATTTTTTAAAGCCTTATGATATAATATTTTCTAAACACTTAATTAAAGGGGTTGTTTTAAATGAATAAAATTGGTTTTTGCTTATCAGGTATAATGTCACTAATCTGTTTGTTTGCCATGTTAATAAATGCTTTTATCATCGGGCTAACACCAACCATAGGAGAAACAGTGTGGAAGTTTTCCCAGTTTGGTTCTTATCACTATACGGATTTTTTACCTAACTTTTCATCATCTTATACTATAAGTATCATTTTCTTTATATTAGGTATTGGATTATGTATACTGTTTTACATAAGAGAAAAAGCAGAGCATAAATAGTATCATTATAGGGGAGTAATTCCCCGATACTAAACTAAGCTCTACATTACAAAAAGAAACGTCTATGCTAATTTAATCTTTTATTCTATTCTAAACTCCTCTTATTGTAAAATTTATCCACCTCTTGTATCCATGTTAATACGCATGATAGTTAGCGCTCTCAGTATCAATAAATTCTTCGATTATGTTATTGAGTTCATTATAGTTAGCACTACAATTAAAATAGCACTCCTAAAAATATTTAAAACTACCCATTTAAAGACCTCCTATTCTATTACTGGAAACGAAGTAATGATTTTTTAAAATCAAGCTCCATCGATGTATCCCTTACAAGTAGTAATCTTGAAGTTGTAAGGTAATAAATTACACTTTTTTTATCCCCAAGCACCCCTTTTTCCAATTGGGTGAGAATGCTACGTTTCAAATACTTTTCTGTTTGTGCCACTGTTTAGTAACCATTCAGCTATATCCTTAGTATATTCATATCTAACAAAATGCTATCTGTAATTTATTATATATGTTTTGTATTTTATGTTTTTTTACATTTTTCTCTTTTTCTATATGTTATCATATATTTATGCTTTTGTAAGAATCATTAGAAAATTACCACTAAAATATAGGAGGTTTTTATGAGAAAAAAACTTTTATCTTTGTTGCTAATATGCAGTATTTCCCTTACTTTTACTTTTAACAGCTATGCAAATTATGGAAGACACGAATATTTTGAATTAGAATCTAAATACAATACTTATTTCTTCATGTTTTATGGCAGCAGTATGGATGCCTCTGACGAAGACTTTTGCGTAAGCATAATATGTGATCAGCCTAATGTAACCTATAGTCTTCGTTTAAAAGATAACACAACTGGTCAAGTTGTAGCGAATAAAGTTTTTAATACCCAAGTAGCTACATGGGAATTACTTGGTATTATTAACCCTGAACACGACTATACCCTTAGATTAGACCCTCCAGAATACTTACCTAATCCTATAACAGGACAAATGTTTATTGTAATACAGTAATTCTTTCTAATATTCTTGCAAAAGCCTATAATACAACCCCAAACTACTGTTTCCAATAATCATTAGCAGATGGTTCAGGAGTTGCTTCTGCTTCTGCTTCTGCTTCTGCTTCTGCTTCTGCTTCTGCTTCTGCTTCTGCTTCTGCTTCTGCTTCTGCTAAAACATTTTAACCATCATTGGATACCTTGTCAAATATGCCTATATTAATCTTTTCAGCTGCTTCTTTTTCTACTTCTTCTATTCATGACTATATATATCCATTGTAGTGGATATAGAACCATGACCTAATCTCTGCTGAGCTACCTTGGGTGAAACACCCATCGTTAACCGTAGCGTTGCGTGGGTATGCCTTAAATCAATGAAATAAGATTGAATGGAGGCCCTACAAATACTACAACAAGTCTTATAAATCTTATATCAATGAAATACATGAAAAATATAATTTAAGTATGATTGAGATAGGTATTATATATACCCTATCATTTTTTATCGGGATATGAAGATAACTTGCTAAGTAAGCCTAATGGCCAAAGGTTTTATTTATTTTTCAAATATGATAAAATATTTATAAGACATATAATGCAATTGTATTATTTTGCGAAATTAAAAGGGGGATTTCATGAAAAACATTATAACTATACAACATACACAGTCTATTCATCACACTAATGGAATGGTTGGGTCATGGACAGATTGGGATTTATCAGAACAGGGTATAATACAAGCGAATAATATTGGAAAAAATTTAATGAATCAGTTAAAGGATAAAAACTACATAATGTATTCGTCTGATTTATTGAGAGCTAAACATACAGCTGAAATTGTAGGAGAACATATTGGAATAACTCCAATTTTAGTTACAGAGTTAAGAGAAAGAAACCTTGGAAAGTGTGTTGGAAAATCTGTACAATGGATGAAAGGTAATATGGAAGTGAAAGAAAAATCTATTGACGATAAGATGTTTTCTGATGCAGAAAGCAGAAGAGAGGAATGGAATAGATTATTACCATTTTTCAATGAGATAATTAACAATAAGCATGAAAATATAATTATTGTTTCACATGGAGATTTACTTAGTGTATTTAATGCAATGTGGTTATCTATGGATGTTTCAATGCTAAATACATGTGAATTATTTGGTTATGCTGGTGGTGTTAGTTTTATGTATGAATTAGCTAATGGAAAAAGAGTAATTAAGAGAATGAGCGATATGTCATATATTAACTAAATGAAGATTGAAAGTAATGAAAAATACAATTTATCGAGTAGATTCTTCGAACAACCTTAAATTACTGTGAAGTAGGGACGCCAATATTGACGTCCTGTTTTGGCAGTGTCAGACTAAGTGTGTAAAATTCCATCCTAGCAATGTACAATAGGATGGTTTTCTTTTTATAAAATTCTAAAGTTACCAACAGATTATCACCTTTCAACGCAAACTGTGCCCTAATTTGTCCCCAACACCCTTTTCCCCATAAAAAAAGAGCCTACAAGCAAATGCTGTAAACCCTTCTACAGAGCGGAGAGAGAGGGATTTGAACCCTCGGTGCGGTTGTGCCGCACAGCGGTTTTCGAGACCACCACCTTAAGCCACTCGGACATCTCTCCAAATACATTTACCTCAACCATTATACCACCATATATCACAATTGAAAAGATATCGATCTAAACTATTTCTCACCACATGACACAAGAAGTACAATTAATAAACACACCAATGCACCTTTACCTTCAATAAAATGTAATACCACACATTCTTACCAAATAATAAAGGTGCACTTAAATATTCTAACGATTTACCCTTACCAACCTTCAATCACCCATCCACATCAAACCACTACCTATTCACTAATCAAAACTCTCGGCGATACCCTCTTAATTCTCCTTGATGCTAAAAAGGATACTGAAAATGAAACCGTGGCAAGTAACAAGATGGGTATAACTGCATTTATCCAACTAAATGCGATATTGATTTCACCAATTCCAATTGACTTCAGCATTAATTGGGTTAAATCACCCCCACTAATACGATAGAGAATGCTGCCGACTATAGCTCCTAATGACGTGACTAGACCAAATCGTGCAGCGAATTGTAACCGCATCTGTAATGTACCGTAGCCGAGCGTCTTGTATATCCCTAATTCATTATTTTCTTTATGTATCACAATAAAGGCTAACAATACGGTGATGATGGTGGTTATAAGAGAAACGAGCAGGAATATACCTATAATAACCCATGACACGATGTTCTTCATGGAAGCAACTGTATTATTGGCATAATCACTTCTGTAGATGTTAACACCACTACCTTCTCTCTCATACTCTGCTTCTAATTCTTTCACAACTTTTTCCAGGTCTAGTGATGGGTCAATTAATAATTCTGCCTTGCTAATCTGTGCTGTTTTATCAATCCGTTTCAGACCATTATACGTTAAGTACATATTTTTACCCATATTATCAATATTTTGATGGTATCCTGTAATGATGAATGTTAAATTTTCTTTACCGCTTACATCAGATATGGTGATTGTGTCACCAATTTTCTTATGCAGATATTCGGATAGGGTTTTCGTCAAGGAGATTTCATTATCGTATTTAGGAAATCGGCCTTTTGTAGGTTTTAGCTCACTTTTTTCAAAATCCTTTTTTACGGTTGTTAAGATGCTTTCTGAACCAACGGATAGGTTATGATGTGTCTTTAAAGTTTTATAGAGTACGTTGTACTTGCTGGATACTTCTTCAATCATATCATTAATCTCTGCCTCATCACGGGTTTCTATGGCTATATTCGTACGTTCGTATCCAAAAATACGATAGGTCGTTTCCACATCACTAAATGAACTGACCATGATTAACGTCATCCCAGAGACTAAGGCCAGAACAATGGCAATGATCATGAGCATCATATATTGATTGATTTTGGTTAATAATTGCTTTAAGCCCATGCGCAAATTAAGCGGTAAGATGGACAATTTTTTCAGCGGGATATTGACATAAGCATTAAAATAAACGTCTCCTTCTCCCCCCGATATAGCTTCAACAGGCGTTATTTTCATAACTTTACGTGATGTCACATAAACAAGGGCGTTAATCACCATAAGTAACATAACAAGTATACCAACCATCACTAAAACAGAAGGAAAGCCATACCATACTAATCCTGTTGGCGCAAGTGCTACATTGCCAATTAAGGGAATAACAAATAGACTTGTAGCTGCTCCAATTATCGTCCCAATAAAGGATAGGCTAGAAAACTGGAATACAATGGTCAATAGGATCTGAGATGATGAGAATCCTAATGCTTTTAAAATACCCATGTTCTGATAATCTGTTTCAATTGCGGAGTTAATAGCACCCCGAATCACCAATACGATGATAAAAAATAGTAAAGCAGAAAATACAATCATAATGGCTAAGATTAAATACGTACCAAATAATGTACCTGACTTAACTAAATCAATGGCATAGGATTCATTCATAGGCACATCATTCTGTTCATAAAAGTCATCATTTATTTCTTTGATATACTTTAAGAAAGGGGCTTTAACTACCGTACCTAAAAAATACTTTTCCAATAGATTATACGATTTAGCCTCATTATTTTCTAGTATCTCACCTAATCGATTGCTGTTTAAAACAGCTGATTTCAGCGAAATCATATCACTACCAAATATTGGGTCAACATAAAAGCTATGAATAACGAAAGAACTTACTTGGTCTCCCAAGATAATATCAAACCCATCACCTTCCTTTAGATGATAGGTGTTATGATAATACATGGGTAGTGCAATTTCATTATACGCCAGATCTAAATCCACCATCTCGTTATGCTTATTCATATACTGTTCTGTATCAGGGTATACGTAAACATCCGGTTCAAGTTTACGTTTATGCTTAAAATCATAATCTTTATCCTTGAGAATAAAGAAATGTTTGACTTTGACTTCTTTTATCCGATTATCTTCTTGAAACCACTTTTTAAAACCATGGACATCCTCTGCATACTTTGGTTCAAAGTAGTATTGGATATGAATAGAATTGGTTTTTTCGTGGGTCTCATCATACACTTGAGAAGCTCTTAGCATCATGGATATGCTTATGTTCAATAGCATAGCAATCATAAAAACCAACAGAAAAATAGATAGGGAATAAACTTTGCGTTTTTTTATGCCTGCCCATACAACCTTTATAATAGCCATATTTATTAACTCCTTTCTTCAACCTTATAGGGCTTACTCCGTTATGAGATCTCTTGGAGATACCTTCTTAACGCGATTGGATACCATATAGGCTACCACATAAGCAACCATGGCTATTAATGCAATGGGTATCAGTACATGAAGTCCGTTAAAATCAACCTGTAACTTGCCAATACCTATGGATGAAAGTACCCGCTCAAGAATATCTCCTCCAATGAGTCGGCCGACTACGCTCCCAATTAGTGCTCCAATAAAAGCCACCGTACCAAATCGAGCAACAAATTGAAGACGTATGCCCAAGGTATCATATCCTAATGCTTTATACACGCCAAATTCTTTCTTTTCTTTATGTATAGCTATCAAGGCCATGAGCATGGTTAGTATACTGATAATCAAGCCCACTAACAGGCATATGCCCAACATAACCCCAGACATGATGTGGTTAATGGTATCAATAAGTGTTTCTTCATGATTCAGTTTAGCAATCATTATACCATTATGATGGTTCACATATGTTTTTTGTAATGCTTCTATGGTCTTATCCATATCGTCTGTGTTATCCATGAATAGTTCTCCTGTTGTTAAGGTGGCATCGTGATTAATACGCTTTAATCCCTCAGATGTGATTAACATATTATTACCCATTTCCATGACACTTTGATGGTAACCTGTGATGATAAATCTTAACTTTTCTTTCCCCGTTACGTCTGAAATCATCATGGCATCGCCTATTTTTTTATTAAGCTGACTGGCTAACACCTTTGTTAAGGACACTTCATTATCATATTTCGGTAATCTCCCTTTGATGGCGTGCATATGCCCTTTTTCAAAATCTTGATAGGCTACGGAGTATATGTTTCTAGAACCTACTGAAACCATATCCAATGACATCATGTCATAATAGGGAACCGTATAGTTATAGGTTATCTCTTGAATAATCCTCTCAACAGATGCCTCATCTGGTCCTTTAATCATTATGTTTGCTTTACTATTAGCACCAAAAATAGTTGCGGCTGTGTCTCCATTACCAAATACGCTCACGGCTATTAAGACAATACCCATCGTCAACCCTAATACAGAGCTAATGACCATTAGCATCATATACTGATTGGCTCTTGTTAAGGTTTGTTTTATTGCCATTCTTAGACTTCGTGGTAACACTGCCAGCTTCTCGAGGGGTATATTGACATGAGGATTAAAATAAACATCGCTTTTCCCACCAACAATTGCTTCTACCGGTGTAATCTTCATTACTTTCTTAGCAATCATGAAAACAAGACCATTCATGATGCCAAGTAAAACCACGATAATCAGAATAATGGTTATGACGGAAGGGTATCCCATCCAAGTAAAACCTGTTGTTGCCAATAGACGATTACCTACCCATGGCATCAACAAAAGACTCACCCCAATACCGAATACTGTACCCATTAACGTCAATGATGAGAATTGAAGAACAATACTCATCAAAATCTGATAAGATGTAAAGCCTAGAGCCTTTAGTATACCAATGTTCGTATAATCCGTTTCAATTGCTGATTCAATGGCGTTTCGAACCACCAGTAGAATAATGAATAGCACCAATACAGCAAATACAATGACAATGGTGATCATAATATTGGCGAGAAAAAGTGTTGCTGTTTTATATAATGTTAAGGTATGGGATATATTCATAGGTACCTGGTTGTTTTCATAGAAATCATCATTAATTTGTTCAATATCTTCTATGTGTTCATTTTTCACCACAACGCCCAGACTCCACTGAATGCTGACATGGGATGGGTTAGCTGCCCTCTTTACATCCTCTATCACATGGGATAACTTGTCACCATTTAAAATAATGTATTTCAACCCTGTCATATCGCTTCCATGGTTAGGATCAATGTAAAAGCTTTTGATGTGCAACCTGGTTCGTTTATCGCCTAAGACAACATCAAAGTAATCCCCTTGTTCCAAATCATACTTGTTGCGATAATAAACAGGTAGAGCCACCTCATCCTGCTCTAAATCAAGGGTTTCCATTTCATAATGCGTGTTCATCTTTTGGGCGATATCGGGGTATAAGTTAATGGAAAACTCCACCTCATCCTTACCCTCAAAATCATATCGGTCATGTTCCAAATGAAGTATGTGGGCTACTTTCACATCTTGTATACGCTGATCCATTCTAAACCATTGTTCAAAATCCTTAACCTGTTTACCGTATTCTTCTCCAAACCGGTATTGCATATGGTCTGCTTGTATTGTTTGATGGATGTCATCGTATATCTGACCAGCCTTTTGTTTCATGGTAATGCCTATATTGGATAATGCTCCAATGATAAACACCAATAAAAAAATGGTTAGGGAATAGGCTTTCCGTTTTTTTATCCCTGCCCATGCGATTTTAATGACGAGCATGTTACCACCCCTTTGCTTCTAGAAAAGCTAAGATTTGGCGTTCTCGATTTTTCTCTTGCTCAGGGGTATAAGGCTCCAGCGTCATCTCCCCATTAATCTGACCATCATGTAAATAGATAATCCTTGTTGCTCTTGTAGCCGCCTTCACATCATGGGTAACCATCAGTATGTTCTGCCCCTCCTGATTCAGTTCGGTGAGTACGTTAAGTACCTGTCGACCAATCTTAGAGTTTAGAGCACCTGTTGGTTCATCGGTAAATATCATTTTAGGGGAATTAATGAGTGCCCTTGCAATAGCAGCTCTCTGGCATTGTCCTCCCGATACTCTAGATGGTAGTCGATCTTTTTCATTAAATACACCCACTCTTTTTAGGAGTTCTTCCGCTTGGTCGTGAACTTCTTTTGGTTTTCTGTTTTTCATAAGGTAACCTGAAACACATACATTTTCAAACAAGGTTAGATTAGACACCAAGTGCATCTGCTGAAAAACAAAACCCACATTGGCACGACGCATCACCGCTAATTCTTTTTCTTTCATTTTTTCAATGGCATGACCATTCAGCATAATTTCTCCAAAGGTAGGCCGATCCATACCACTTAATGCATAGAGCAGCGTGGATTTTCCTGAGCCTGAGTTTCCCATGATGACTGTAAAATCTTTATCATAAATTTCCAGATCAATGTTACGAAGAACATGATTTTGAATCCCACCGTTTGCAAAGCTTTTCGATAAATTTTTAGTTTTTATGATAACCATAATGTACATCTCCTAACAAACCTCTTTGGGAAAGGCTTTTAATTGTATACTTAGCTTAACTTATAGGTGTTTAAAAAGTCTTTAACTCAATTCTTAAATTTTTCTTAAACACTTTATACCAATGGTGACTTCAAATCCATCTTGGTTTCTACACCGTACATAGCCATCTGTTTTTTCCATGATATAATTCACAATATATAAACCAAGTCCTGTACCTGGTATGTTTAGCGCATCTATTTGCTTACCTCGATAGAATTTGTCAAACAAAAAGGGCATATCTTCAGGCAGCACACCTTCACCCTCATCCCTGAATATACACTCTAAGTAGGACTCCTTTTCCAAAAAGCTTATGTATAGATCACTGTCTTTAGCATATTTAGCTGAGTTCGCTAGAATATTATTAAATATCTGTGCTAGTCGCATTTTATCTGTAACAATATCCACTTCTGGTAAAGCGCCCATCACTTTCAGCCTGCCATCATATTGAATATAGAGAGGCAATAGAATCTCTTCTAAGATTTCTTTTCCATGGTATGTTTGTATGTCAAAAGCTAACTTATCCATATCGGAGATAGCATGTAGAAATAAATCATCGGTCAAGGTAGTTATTTCATCTGCCTTTTTTATGATCACATGTAGATACTTTTCTTTTCGTTCTTCGGTGATATGTACACCACCAGTTAACCCTTCTGCATAGGCTCTGATTGAAGCAACAGGTGTTTTTATATCATGAGATAAGGTTGCAATAAGAGTCTTCTTGGCATCAATGGATGCTTCTTCTCGTTCTCTTGACATTTTTAACTCATTGCGCATCATATCAAAGGCTTTTGTAAAGGCACCAAATATATTTTTCCGCTGCATTTCTAGTGACCTGTCAAACCTGCCCTCAGCAATGCGTTTAGCGAAATCCTCTAGATTTGCAAAAGGCTTTAATAGCCGTTGATGCAAATAGATAAAGATAAGCATTAAAAAAATCAACACGATACACATGGCTGCCAGTATATAGCGATTAGCTGTATTGCCCATCTTTTCTATATCTGTTGATTCTGTTAATGCTTCCATTACATGATGATCTACGATTTGATTGAGTTGCTCTATGGCTTCTTGATTGTGTTCTGACATCTCTATGTCTTTGGTTATATGTTTTATTTCATTTATCATCACTTGAACATAGCCTGCCTGTTCTTCGACTCGCTTATGGCTAAACTGTTTATTAACGGTCATCATAAAAAAGAGTGCTAAAGCGATGATGATACCCATGCATATGAAAAAGACCGTCCTAATTTTATAGGTCATAACCTCACTCCTCATAAGATTTTATTCAAAAATATACCCTTTACCCCATATGGTTTTAATGAACCTAGGCTTTGAAGGGTCTCTTTCAATCTTTTCTCTTAGCCAACGGATATGTACAGATATGGTGCTTATTTCCCCTATGCTGTCGTGTCCCCAAATGGCATGATAGAGGGTTTCTTTTGTGATGACTTTCCCTTTATGCCTAATGAGATACACCAGTACATCGAATTCTTTTACGGTCATGATGGTTAAAGCACCTGATACATATACTTTTCGTCCTACTATATCTACTTTCAGTTCGTCCTGTTCAAAATGCGTCTGCTCTTGCTGCCTATCCATGCTGTACCATCGACGGAGATTTGCCTTTATTCTTGACTGTAATTCATCGAGAGAGTAAGGTTTTGGCATATAATCATCTCCCCCAATATCAAGACCTGTAATCCGATCCGTTTGACTTGTCCGAGCACTGATAAAAATAATGGGAATATTGGATACCTTACGAAGATCTTTACAAAAATCAAAGCCTAACCCATCCGGTAGATTGATATCCAAGATGATTAACTTAAAGGTCATATGCTCCATGGCTCGTTTGGCTTGTTTGATGGAATGGGCAACTTCCACACTAAACCCATGATCTGTTAAATAATCATATGTAATTTCTGATAGATCAAAATCATCGTCAATTAATAATAAATCTTTTTCCATCACCAATGCCTCCTTTAGATTCTACTCTTATTATAAACGAAAACCTGTGGTTAACAATATTTTTTTGCATCAAAAAAGACCCAAAGATTAAATCTTCAGGCCTTACTGATTTCAAATTAGATTATAACGATGTTTTCTGCTTGAGGACCTTTGTCTCCATCAACAACGTCAAAAGATACTTTTTGTCCTTCTTCTAAAGTTTTGAAACCTTCTCTTTGAATTTGTGAGTAATGAGCGAAAACGTCATTCCCTTCATCTGATGTAATGAAACCAAATCCTTTGTCTGAGTTAAACCATTTTACTGTACCAGTCATTTTACTTACCTCCGAAATTTTACTTCCTTATATCACTTGTAAATAATTCATCTCATCAATAAAAATTCAAATGGTTATCTAAACTTTAGATAATTCTTCTTTTTATTCGTTTGATAATTTTTTACTTATAATGCAAGGTTCTCTTTAATCATATAGCATTTTTGAAAAAATGCAAGGGTTTTTTTAATTTTTTTTTAATTTTTTTCGTTTTAAAGCCCTATTTTACCAGTTCTTAACATAATTTTTATGATTTCAGCTTGTTTTTTTACTTTCTGATACGATAATGGCACTAAATGCTGTTAATGCCAATTGTATGCTTCCGTGTTTTACCACATAAGAAACAGACTTTGTTGAGTGGTCCGTTTCGGTTGTTAATAAGATTTGTTCCATGGTAGCACCATCTTCAACACCAATCTGCCAAACAGGCATGTCAATGGTTCTGGATTGGTCGTTATTATTAACAGCTACAGCAATCCGAGCCTGGTCATCAAATCGGCCATAGCCGATAATACCGTGTTCCCCATACAAATATTTTAGTGAACCTGTTTTTAGTGCCGAATAGCTTTTGTGAATACCAATGATGTCTTTATGAAATTGCAGCAGCTCCAAGTCTTCTTTTCCCCATGGGTAAGTTCTTCGATTATCAGGGTCTGTCCAACCGCACACACCCACTTCATCACCATAATAAATGGTTGGGGCACCAGGCCAAGTCATCTGAATAACCACCGCTTCCTTCATAATGCCCTTATTAATGCCTTCTGCTGCTTTTTCTGGCCCATGGGTACCTGTTCTACCAACTTGATGATTGGTTCGTGTTAAGAACCTTGAATGATCATGATTGGACAGTTCATTCATGGATGTGAGCAAAGAGCCGATTAAAAAACTCTGCATATGGTGCGTCATACCATCAAAAAAAGCACAATGATTATTAAGAAGGTCTTCCTTATACTCGTCACTATGTTTCTCAAGACCTGTTAGAAACCATGTAACAGGCTCCATAAAGGCATCGTAATTCATGATGGTGTCCCATTGGTCACCAATGAGCCAATCTCTGGCATCTTCATAATGCTCAGCTAAGATAATGGCATCTTTATTGGCTGATTTTACAGCTTGACGAAAATCACGCCAGAACTGATGATTAAACTCTTTGGTATAACCCAAGTCCGCGGCTACATCAAGCCGCCATCCATCTGCATTAAATGGAGGGGAAACCCACTTCTTTGCAATAGTCATGATGTACTCATAGAGCTTGGTAGAGCCTTCATAGTTAAGCTTCGGTAATGTCTCATAGCCCCACCAGCCGTCATAGTTGCCATTATCAGGCCAACCGTCTTCTTTTTGAAAGTGAAAAAAGGTTTGATACGGGCTTTCTATGGTTTCGAAAGCACCTGCCTCATAATCCTCTTGGTTTTTGTAGAGTTTTTCACGGTCTAACCATTTATTAAAAGACCCGCAATGATTAAAAACACCATCTAAAATAAGCCGCATCCCTCTCTCATGAACTTTTTCAATTAACGTCACAAAAAGGGCATTACTTGCCTCAAGGTTCTCTTTGTTAGCTGTTCGCTGTATATATTTCCTGGCCTCTTCATTCACGGCATTTTCTTCCCCAAGAACTTCACCCCCATCCTTGACAATCCGTCCATAGTGAGGGTCTACATAGTCATAGTCTTGGGTGTCGTATTTATGATTCGATGGGGAAACAAAAACAGGATTAAGATAAATGACATCCACGCCTAATCCTTGAATATAGTCCAGTTTATCAATAATGCCTTGTAAGTCGCCACCGTAGAAGTCTCGTACACTATCAGCGCCGGGATAGGCGTACCAATCGGTTATTTTTCTTGACAAACCACCTACATAATAGTATTCTCCGTCCACCACATCATTGGATGGGTCACCGTTGTAAAAGCGATCGACAAAAATCTGATAAAAAACCGCACCCTTAGCCCAATCCGGCGTCTTGAAACCAGGTGCAATACGAAAATGAAAATAATCATTGGGCTCTTTCATAATACCTTGTCTATTATAAAAACAAGTCAATAAACCTGCATGTAATTCAAAGTAATAGGTCACATGTTCATCTTGTAATAAAAGAATGCCTTGATAATAGTCAAAAAGATGATCGGATGACTCTAGAAGCATTTTGATACGGGTCTCACCACATATAAGATAAGCATCATCCACATTATCTTTTTTGGTTCGAAGGCGAATGGTAACGGATTCCTTGGGTTCAGGTTCAGATGGTATACGATACCTGCTGGTACCATCTGAAAATACAGCTCCCTGCTCCAGTATGGGTCGTCTGGTACGTCCATATATAAGTAATTTTTGAGATAGTGATTGTCTATCCCATTCAAGTGGTTTCATCAGTTGACCTCCTTCAAATCAAGTCTTTTTGTTGGTCTTTAGCATAATCGTATCCCCATCCATAGAGATGGTGAATGCGATCATTATATTTGGCAAATGCTTCTTTGGTGGATTGAAAGACATCCGTTGTAATGTAGACAGGTACACTGTCTTTCGTCCTATTTGCGATCTCAATGACTTTCTTTTTCTTAGCATTTAAAATCAGCGTGATGGAATGATTTCTCTTGGACAAACAACTTTTATAATAGGCTCTCACTTTATCACCTCAATATACTATATTCCCAATATGGATAAGTTATACAAGTTGTTGTTTATTTTTCTTATTACGAAAGTGAAAGATCACATAGATGGTGCCTGGTATAAGCAAAATATTAATTAACACTATGAAATTGCACATATCTAGAATTTTTCTAAACTGGAACAAATTATAATTAGCTATATAAGCAAAGACGTAGGCTATGCCTGTTATAATGTATTTGATGTAAGGTCGGTCCCATTTTAGCTGCTCCAATAAAATAATAATGGCTTTGAAAATCACCACATAACGTACAATCCATCCAAGCATGATCTGGAGAATAACAAAGATCTCACCTACCCCAAGAAGGTTATTATCTTCTATAAGCTGGGTCTGGAACAAGCTTGGGTAGGTCATATTCGTTAGTCTACTGGATTCAAAGGTAGCAATCATACCTGCAACGGATACAACGATAAGCTGGATCACAAAGATTAAAGAGATAATAACACCTCTATTGATCTTATCCTTCACATGAATACGGTCTAAATAGATAAAGGATAAAACATAGTAGCTAAGACCCCCTAAAAAACGGAGCGTGGAAATGGTATAATCCCCAAAGGATCTCTGAAATACAGGAAGTAATCTTGAAAAATCTTTATATTTAAAGGTTAAAATGGATAGATTAATACCAAAAAAAGCAATGATGATTACCGATACCATAATGGTCAATATAACACTTTTGGTTCCTTTGCCACCTACCAACAATCCTGTACCAAGAATGAAAATAAGGCCATACCATATAGGTGTTTCTATTAATAGGTTCGTATGAAGCAAGCTAGTAAGTACCGCCGCTGTTTCTGTTAAGGATAGCAAGATAGTAAGCAATAATAAGACTAAAAATGCCTTACCAAAAAAATTACCTAATGCAATATGATAGATTTTACTGATATCATAACAATTATTTTTTTTGAAGATTCGCATACTAAAGTAGACATATAGACATAATATGAGTGATGCAATAATAAGTGGAATCCATGATTCGTTATATGTTTCTTTTAAATAGATGGATGTGTACGTCTTAATAGGTACAACAACAAAAGCGATTCCAATAAAAATATAGTGTTTCCAATTAAATTGATTCATAGCCACACCTCAGTATTTATTTGTAAAACTATCTATATTCTTGCCAAAAAAGCCATGACTATTACATGCAAGAAGGAATAACTGAAAAGGAATGATTCCATGAAAGGCTACTACGATATAATCAAAGAAAAACTGGATAACAATTTTGATATCATTTATCGAAAATTAAAAGCGGATAGTGGTTTCATATACGTTATTTTTGTTGAACAACTCTGTAACGAACAACTTATTGACCAAACCATTATTAGCCCTGTTAACGATATGAAACAACCGATTAAACATCTAAAAAGTATTGTTCCAGCTCTATCGTCATTTTCATTGATTCATGTAGAATCCCTTGACAGTACCATTATAAAAATATTATCTGGTGATGTGGCCATTGTATCTGATTTTGATGATACCATTTATGTGGTTAAGTCTTTCACTGAAACCAAGCGGAAAGTTATGATACCACCTGTTGAGAATGTGACAAAAGGTCCAAGGGCTGGTTTTACTGAAACGGTAACGGATAATTTAGCTCTTATAAGAAAGTATATTGTCACACCTAACTTTAAAACTGAGAAATTAATATTAGGGGAGAGCTCCAATACAACGGTTATCTTCATGTTTATCGACGGGATTGCTCCCCAAAAGCTCATTAAACATGTTAGGGATAAATTAAAGACAATAGAAGTTCCCTTTATCTTAGATAGCAATTATATAGGTGAACAATTTAAAAAAAATAAATCCTTATTCCCCACAGAAGGCTACTCGGAAAAACCTGATATTGTAGCAGCTAATCTTTTTCAAGGAAAAATAGCTGTCATGGTTCAAGGCTCACCTAGTGCCCTTATCTTACCTTATTTTTTTACGGAAGCTTTTCAAAACCCTGATGATTACTATCTGAATCGATTTTATGCAAGCAGTACCCGTATTCTTCGTTATCTAGCTTTTTTTGTGGCTTTGAGCATGCCGGGCATATTCATTGCACTGACCACCCATCATTTTGCATTTATACCTCTCAGGTTTTTAATCCGATTGACGTCGTCAAGAGCAGGTATACCCTTACCAACCAGTTTGGAGCTGTCCCTTATGATTTTCTTCTTTCTGCTGGCAAGGGAAGCTGCCTTGCGACTACCACAAGCTATTGGTCCTTCACTGAGTATTGTTGCCGGCCTCGTACTTGGACAGACCACTGTAGAAGCTGGTGTTACTTCTCAGATTACTGTGGTTATTGCAGGTATATATGCCATTTGCACTTTTATTAATACTCGCTTTTATCCTGCTACCGTTTACTGGAGCTATGGTCTGCTATTTGCTTCCACCATTTTTGGTTTTCCCGGTTACTATTTTGGATTTATCGCTATTATATCCCATGTCACGAATTTAGAATCTGCTGGTTTCCCTTATCTATACCCCTTTGCTACAAAAGCAGATTTTAACTTTAAGGACATCATTATTAGAGGGCAGTTAAAAGATATCTCAAAACCTCTATTTAAGGAGAATAAGTCATGAAAAAAATTATTATATGTCTTTTGTTATTATCCCTAATACTGTCTGGCTGTTACAATTATCGCGATGTAGACACCCTTGAATTTGTTACTGCTTTTCTGATTGATGTGAATGAAGATAATATGATTGAGATTTATACACGAGCTAATAAAGGCGTCCGTTCTATGGACGTACAGGAGGAATCTCTTGAGATTATTCGATTTAAAGAACAAGGTGAAACTACTTTTGAAGCTGTTCGTAACATGACATTATTTACAAGCTCTCGTTTAAATTTTTCTCAAATACGAGCCATTGTTATTACAGAACGAGCTGCTAAATCAGGCATTGATTTTTTTATTGATTTTATTGAACGTGATCAAGAACTTAATATCAGGGCAAGGATATTTATTTACCGAGGTGATCCTGTTGAATTAGTGAACCTAGACATCAAACAAGAGGATTTTCTAGGCCTTTATCTTTGGGAAGTAATATCCAATACCAAGTATGTGTCAAAAGCTCTTGATTTGTCTCTTAACGACCTTCTCAATAGGAAATACAGCCCATCATCCACTTATTTACTACCTATTGTGCAAATCATCAACACCATTGGAACACCACAATTAGCTATAAATGGAAGTAAGGTTTTCAATAAATGGAATGAAGTGGATGAAATGACAGAAGAAGAGGTGTTCTACTATAACTTCTTAAATAACAAAATCAAAAGCAGTATCATTAATATTCCTAACCCTCAGTATCTGGATTATAAAATTGGTTTCGAGATCTTAAGCAGTAAGACCAAATCAAGTTGCAACTTTAAAGATAGTACCTTCTATGTGAATAAAAAAATTAATTTATCCGTGACCATAGGTGATGTACAAAGAAGTTTGAAAATTACAGATGAGGTGATTAAACTACTAGAACAACAGCTCAGTGAAGTCGTCACAGAAAACTGTATGCAGCTCTTCAATAAATATAAACGAAAAAATTTAGATATTATAAACGCTAAAAATCTCTGCTATAAAAAGTACCCCCATGTGGACTATGAAAACATTATACCAAGAACCGTACTGAACTTAGAGGTCAAAACGGTGATACAAGGCTCATCCAATATCATTAACTTTGAATAAAGCGTACCGTGATATGCCTTGATGAGATGTTATTTTTTATCCACGAAAAAGACAGCCTACCGATCGGCTGTCTTTTCATTTAAGGAGAAGGTATTTGTTCTTATGGGGTGTAGCAAAAACTTTATTTTATATATTGTATTGGGGGGTTTTACAAGAATAATTATAGCATCGTTTTCAAAATAAGTGTGCATAAACATCCATTAATTTACTGACTTTTATTAGCACTATTATACAACGTATTTTATACCTTGAAGAAGAGCGCCTTAATAATCAACAAAACCTTTTTAAAAATCATGCTTGTTTTTGCACAGCACCAATTTTTTCAAATTTTTCGATACAAATCTTCTTCAAATATCTGTCTTACTTCTTCAATATTTTGGGTCATCCCAAGAACCAGCATTAACTTGATACGCGCTTTTTGTCCGGATAAGTTATCCCCTAGAATAACGCCCATTTCTCGCAGCTTTCTCCCGCCGCCTTCATAACCATAAGAATCCAGTACCCGTCCTTTTGCACAACGTGATACAATAACCACAGGAATGTTGCATGCAATAGCCCTCTCTATACCTTCTACCATAGCCGGTGGTACATTTCCTCTACCTAATGCTTCAATAATGATACCTTTGTAACCCTCATCCACCAGATAATGTATGAATTCTGAACCAAGCCCTGCTACGGCTTTTATAAGAGCAACTTTCTTCTCTATACCAACAGCTTCTATGACACTATGACTTTTCCGGTTACGGTAATAGATGACCTGATCCGAGTCCACAATGCCAAGAGGCCCAAAATCCATGCTTTGGAAGGTATCCAAGCTTAATGTATGGGTTTTCGTCACTTCATCCGCTGCATTGACTTGGTTATTCATGACCACCAATACACCTTTGTCTATGGATTCTTCTGAACAGACTGTACAGATGGATGCGGACAGATTAGCCGGACCATCATAACCAAGCTCTGAACCGTTTCGCATGGCACCTGTTAAGACAACAGGCTTTCTTGATTTAACCAGCATGTCTAACAAATAGGCAGTCTCTTCTAAAGTGTCTGTACCATGGGTAATCACAACACCTGCTATATCTTCTCGCTGTAAAAGCTTGTTGACTTCTCCTGCCAAATTAAACATCATATCAGGACCAATATGTGGCCCTGGATAAGAACCATAATGCATCACTTCAATTTCTGCCATTTTTTCAATACCTGATACTTTGGATATAATCTCTTCATCCGTAAGGGCAGGTATGGCTGCCTTAAGCCGCTCATCCACTTTCATGGAAATGGTTCCTCCCGTAAAGATTAAAACCACTTTTTTCATGTTACCCCCATCCTTTCTTATGCTCTTTCAACATTCCCTACTAGGTATATTCCATATGTTTAACAGCATTTATTATCTATGGATTAACCCACAACATGTCCTATCCATAACATTCTGGTTAACCCTTATATGCCTAAGGAGATTATAACATGCACCTACACCTTTTTGCATCCTTTATTCCAAAATAAATCCACCCTATTTCGTAACGATGTACTGGAAGATATATACTTGGCATGACACCACTCTGGGGGAAATAGATTCCGGTAATGCTGATAGTTAAAACGCTCATCAATAAGGATGACCACACCTATATCTTCGCCTGTTCGAATGACCCTTCCAGCTGCTTGCATGACTTTATTCATACCCGGGTACATGTAGGCATATTGAAAACCGTTGCCTGACCGGTTATCAAAATGCGCCTTAATAAGGTCCCGCTCAAGGCAGATGGAGGGCAAGCCTACCCCTACAATAATAGCACCACTTAATTTCTCTCCTTTTAGATCGATGCCTTCACCAAACATACCTCCCAATACAGCAAATGCCACTAACGTATGTTCCCGCTCTTCATGAAATGCTTGTAAAAAATCTTCTTTCTCCTTCTCGCTTAAACCCCGTTCTTGACACATCACCGTGGTGGACTGGTCTTCCATACCTGCAATAAACCGTTCAGACACATCTTCCATGTATTGATAAGAAGGAAAAAACACCATGTAATTACCCTTTTTCCCACCTACAGTATAACGAATGGTGTCAACAACTTGATCATAGGTACGCTCTCGATCTTTGTATTTGGTGGAAACGGTGTTATTGACCAATAAACAGAGATTATCCGATTCAAAGGGTGATTCCAACGTCAACCCATAATTCTTCTCGTGACCACCAAGTATCTTTACAAAATAATCCATGGGTGTTAGGGTAGCTGAAAACAAGACAGCGGCCTTTGCATTATCCATATATGTTTTTAAGTTAAATGAAGGATCAAGACAGTAGATTTTCATCCTCACTTCATCCCTTAACTTCTCATAATACGTCACGTAGCGGTCATCATACAGCTCAATTTTTTTCACAAAATCATAGGTGTCAAAATAGAATTCCAATAATGCATCCATGTGCTCCCAGTCGTTCAGTTGAGGAAATATCTTCTCCGTTCGAAAAAGAACACCTCGTAAAAGATCCACTAAGTCCTCGGAATAATAGTCATCCACTACATAACCTCTATCATCACAGGCATGGCGTTTCTCTATCATAAACTGATTGATTTTATTTAGATAACCATGAAGTATGTTATCTTTGCCTTTTACCTTCTTTTTAAGCTCAAGTATCGCTTTTTTTGACATGACTGCTGAATACATGCTTCTAGCTCTGTCTACCAGATTATGGGCTTCATCAATAAGGAAAATATAACGCCCATTCCCCTCTACAAAAAACCGTTTTAAGACAGCACTAGGATCAAAAGCATAATTATAATCACAGATAATACAATCACAAAAAAGAGAGACATCCAAGGTCAATTCATAAGGGCATACCTGATAACGTGTTGCATACTCAAGAATCACGTCTCGACTATAATGATGGGTGGCTGCCATCATAGCCGATAAGGCATCATTAATGCGGTCAAAATGGCCTTTTGCATAAGGACAAAAATCACCATCACATTTCTTTTCATGATGCAGGCACACTTTATCTTTTGCTGTGATCATCACACGTTTCATTATCAACCCATGATCTTCTAAAAGGTTTAGCGCCTTCTCCGCCACATCTCGCCCTATTGTTTTAGCTGTCAGGTAGAAAATCTTACCTGGTTGTTCAGCTAGAGATTTAATAGCAGGAAATAATGTCCCCATGGTTTTACCAATACCTGTAGGTGCTCTTGCGTACAATTTTTCACCTTCTATAATCACTTTATAAACACTTGTTACCAGCTTCCGTTGTCCTCTTCGGTACCCTGTAAAAGGGAATTGTAAGCTTTTGATACTCTTGTCTTTCAGGGCATTGTACTGAGCAATCTGTTTAGCAAAAGTAATATAGAGCCTTATGGTATCCAGATAAAATGCTTCTAATGCTTGTTTCGTATAGGTCTTCTGAAACTGTTTGATGGCATAGCTGCCAAGCTCAACATAAGTTAGCTGAACCACCAATGTGTCTAGAGCATGTTCCTTGGCATACATGTAAGCATACATCTTGCCTTGTGCCCAGTGAAGCTGATTGTAATCCTCATCAATGGTGCTTAGATCACGCACCACGGATTTTATTTCATCAATAATGGGTAATTGTTCATCTTCAATAATGCCGTCGATACGCCCGCTAAGCTCTAATGTGATATCTTCCATGGTGATATGATCACCAATAGGTACCTCGGCTTGGTACTTATCGTACTGTTTTGCAAATCGCTTCTGTATCTTCTGGTGTGCTTTGATACCATCCACAGCTCGGCTGGAACTAAGAAATACCGATTTAATATCACCGGATCTTAGGACAAATTCAATAAGCTCTCTAACGGATATTCGTATTTCATTGGTAGCCATATTATACCTCTTCCTCAAACATTTGTTCGCACACTTATTATAGCAATGTTTGAATTAGTTGTATACCCATTATGAAGAAGTTCTTACCTGATGGACTCACATGAAGTTCATATGGATTGAGGAAAGTGGTAATCGGAACAAAAAAAAGCCCCATTAAATGGGACTATAGAGCCTTTCTAAAAATCTCCATAATGTCTTCATGTGTTGCTTGTTTAGGATTGGTTAATCCACAAGCATCTTTTAAGGCATTCATCGTTAATGTAGGAAGGTCTTCTTCCTTGGCACCTAGTTCACGAAGTCCTGATGGTATATTAATGGCTTTTGATAAGGTTTCAATAGCTTCTAGAGCCTTATTAGCACCTTCTTCTGGAGATAGTCCTTCTATTTTCACACCCATGGCTTCTGCTACATCTCTCAGACGCTCTGGTACAACCTGTGCATTATACCGTTGTACATGTGGTAATAAGATCGCATTACACACCCCATGAGGCAAGTCATAAAAACCACCTAATTGATGCGCCATGGCGTGTACGTATCCAAGACTGGCATTATTAAATGCCATACCTGCTAAAAATTCAGCATAGGCCATGTTGGTTCTAGCTTCTTCATGATGACCATCTGCTACAGCTTTTTTTAAGTTATTGGCAATTAATGTAATAGCTTTTAAGGCACATGCATCTGTAATGGGAGTAGCAGCAGTAGATACATAAGCTTCAACTGCATGGGTCAAGGCATCCATACCTGTTGCCGCTGTAAGTGATTTGGGCATATCCATCATCAGTGCTGGATCATTAACAGCTAGAAGTGGTGTGACATGTTTATCCACAATAGCCATCTTAACATGTCTCTCTTCATCTGTAATGATACAGAATATGGTCATCTCACTTGCTGTACCTGCTGTGGTATTGACAGCAATTAATGGTATTTGTGGTTTTTTTGATTTATGCATGCCTTCATAATCCTTGATATTCCCACCATTAGCAGCTACAAGAGCAATACCTTTAGCACAATCATGTGGTGAGCCACCACCAAAAGAAATGACGAAATCGCAATTTTCAGCTTTTAATAGGTCTACACCGTCATGTACGTTTGTTACGGTTGGGTTTGGCTTCGTTTCATTAAAGATAGCATAAGGAACATGATTCGTGTCCAGGACATCTGTTAATTTCTTAACAATTCCAATGTCATCTAATACCTTATCTGTTACAATAAGTGCTTTCTTAAATCCATAACCCTTAATCATTTCCCCTGCATCAACAAGTGCATGCTTATCCATCACATTAATTGACGGCATATAAAATGTATGACTCATATTATCCAACCTCTCATAAGTTTTTTTACCATTGTCTTGTATTGCATGAATCAATTAATTATAATATTAATAATAGCTTTTTTAGTTGGACAAAATCTACCGATAATTTTTAAAAAATACCTATTTTTTTGATTAACTTCTGTACATGCAATATGGCATCTTGGAATCAAAGAAATGAATAAAAGGGAATGAGGTGTCCATATGTATTTTAATCAGGAATGGGAAAATTTTCACGGTTTAGAGACAGATTATGTAAAGCTCTACTATTACGACTTTCAACCGGGTTACTCCGATACGTATCATTCTTATGCATATCACCGCATATGTACCATTATTGATGGCCAAAAGCATGTATGTGTTGGTGATGAGCAAGATTTCATCTATACCAAGGATGAGTATGTGCTATTGTCTCCTCATTCTAAGGTGCATATGACCATGCCTGTTACTACACAGGCACTGGTATTAGAGCTTAGCGATGACCTCATCAAAGATGTGACCAATAAGATATCCTCTACCTTGGATAGGGATGTAACTCTTAATGATTACAATTACCTTCGAGGTAGGATGTCTCGCCTGATATACAATAGCCTTCATACCATTAATGAAATGCGTCTCATAAGTCAAGATGAAAAGGAACAACATTTTTTCATCGATCTAGCTGTACAGAAATTGACCTATGGGTTATTAAAAGAGAAAGAATCCAGAGAATTCTTGACAAGAAACACCCATCATCCCATGAAACAGGCTCTTGACCTTATTAAACATAACTATAACAAAGGCATCACTGTATCCGAGATTGCTTATCATTTATATATGTCTGTACCTAATTTCAGTCATCAATTTAAACGATATTTTGGTGTGACCCCTAAACATTACCTTATGCGTTACAAAATAGAAAAATCCAAAACCTTACTTTATGAAAACACGGTTAGTGAAGTCGCTTATCTATTAGGGTATAGCAATGTATCTGCCTTTATTGACGTATTTAAAAAAATAAGTGGTATGACACCAAAGAAATACCAGCTTCTAAAGCGTGGAATTCATAAACCTATATAACTTTAAAAGAAATACCTCATTACATTCACTATTCTAAGACTGAAATATTCCATATGGGATAAATAATAAGAGAGGTGACCTATGCGTATATTAGTGGACGGAGATGCTTGCCCCGTAAAAGAGATTATTATCAGAGTTGCTAAAGCTTATGGCATACCTGTGGATATGTATATTGATTCTTCCCATTACTTTCAGGATGACTATTGTCGGACCATTATCATTGGTAAAGGAAAAGATGCTGTGGATTTTGCGTTGATTAGCAGGGCTGCAAGAGGTGATCTCATTATCACCGGTGATTATGGTGTAGCCACCATGGCACTCAGTAAAGGTGCTTATTGTATTCACCCCAATGGCTTTATCTATTCTAATGACAACATGGACCGCTTACTAATGGAAAGACATTTGTCTGCTAAAGCAAGAAAAGCGAAGAAATCTTATACGAAGATGAAAAAAAGAAGTGTGGAGCAGGATCGACTATTTGAACAAAAATTAATAGGGTTACTAGAAAACCATAAAAATTAAACGTCTATCACTTAAAGCGTAGTATTGTTTAATAAAATAATCTACACCTCGTTCCTCAAGCGGATTTGTCTGTTAGAAAACACTCATAAATGCATACACAAGGTATGATGAAAATACCGAGTGGAAATAGAAAAGAGACGCTTAAGCTAAAAAATCTCCTTGACTATACGTAGAGTCAAGGAGATTTTAGACTGTCGAAAAGTCTAAAAAGACACCCTAGGGTGTCTTTTTTAGTTAATCAATTAATAATTACTTCTTAAAAATACAAATATTAACCCCTATATTTAATTACCATTGTAAATGTATTCTTTGCCCAAATCACCCAGCCATTTGGTACTGGACTTTCGATGCTGACAGTCAATGTATCACCATAAGAGGCACCAATAACACATTTAATTACCATGGAAAATGTATTCTTTGACCAAATCACCCAACCATATGGTACTGGACTGTCCACGTCGACAATCTTCGTATCACCATATGATGGACCTGATTTTGTAAGTTCTGATTCCAATTCATGATGTGACATGTTAAAACTACTCTGTGCTTGTGCAGTATTGTTAAATGTAAGTACCATTAAAAGCAAACATGTAATGATTAGTGTTGTTTTTTTAATCATAATAATTCTCCTTAGTGTTTTATAGTTTTTATAGTTTGAATTTTATCATAATTAATATATTCTGTCAATAGTCTAATTATTAAATTTATTATCTAAAATTAAAAAAAATTTAATCTTAGATATTTTTTATATAACTAACATATCAATTATGATAGACAAAACAATAGAAAAGACTTACCCTAAATTTAGTGACGATCTGCCCTAAAATTTCTATATAAAAGAACATATCCACTTTAACAGATATGTCCTTGAGATGTTTGGCTTACCATTGTATTAGCTCAGGCTGTTGACAAAACCCGTTAAATCCATAAGTAGAATTAACGGGTTTTGTCAACAGCCTGAAAATCTCCTTGACTATACATACAGTCAAGGAGATTTAAATTATATTGTCTTATTTGAATCAAAGGGTAGATTAGATTTTATTCTTCTACATGATCTTCTTCTGGAGCTAAATCAACCTGAGCTTGTACTTCAGCAACTAGAATATCTTCTTCCACTTGCTTAGGTTCATCACCAAATAATGCACCAAATTCTACACCTGTAATCTTTTCTTTTTTTAAGAGAAGAGATGCTGTTTTGTGAAGAATTTCAATGTTCTCTTCTAGAATATGCATGGCTTTATCAAAACCTGTATTCACGATACGTTTGATTTCACTATCGATAAGTCCTGCAATATTTTCACCATAATTCCGTGTATGTCCCCAATCACGACCGATGAATACTTCATCACTGTCACTACCAAATTGAATAGGCCCAAGTACATCACTCATACCATAACGTACAACCATGTTTCTAGCGATTCCTGTGGCTCTTTCAATATCATTAGAGGCACCCGTGGTAATATCGTCTAAAATAAGCTTTTCAGCTGCTCTACCACCAAGTAAAGATACAATCTCCTGTATCATCTTTTTCTTGGTCAGATACATGGTATCTTTTGATGGTAACGGCATGGTATAGCCGCCTGCAAAACCAGTTGGAATAATGGAGATACTATGAACAGGATCAAGTTCTTCAAGCTCATGATGAATAATGGCATGCCCTGCTTCATGATAAGCCGTAATTTTCTTTTCTTTTTCAGAAATGACACGGCTCTTCTTCTCTGTTCCAATACCCACCTTAATGAAGGCTCTTTGAATATCTTCTTGCTCAATGACTTTTTTATTCTCACGTGCAGCATAGATGGATGCTTCATTTAATAAGTTCTCAAGATCAGCACCTGTAAAGCCCGCAGTGGTTTGAGCCACAACGCCAAGGTCCACATTATCAGATAATGGCTTGCCTTTAGCATGAACCTTAAGTATTTCTTCACGACCTTTAACATCTGGTCGTCCCACAACAACTTTTCTATCAAATCGACCTGGACGTAATAACGCAGGGTCAAGAATATCAGCACGGTTTGTAGCGGCTATAACAATAACCCCTTCATTGATACCGAAGCCATCCATTTCAACAAGCATCTGGTTCAATGTCTGCTCTCTTTCATCATGTCCGCCGCCAAGGCCAGCGCCTCGCTTACGGCCAACAGCGTCAATCTCATCAATGAACACAATACATGGTGCATTTTTCTTAGCCTGATCAAATAAATCTCTTACACGAGATGCACCAACACCGACAAACATCTCAACGAAATCAGAACCTGAAATACTGAAGAATGGTACACCTGCTTCACCAGCAACGGCTTTCGCTAGTAAAGTCTTACCTGTTCCTGGAGGTCCTACTAATAGAACACCTTTTGGTATCCGAGCACCTAGTTCAACGAACTTACGGGGGCTTTTCAAGAATTCTACAACCTCTTCCAATTCCTCTTTTTCCTCTTCTAATCCAGCAACATTTTTAAAGGTTACTTTCTTCTTGTCATCAACGACCATCTTTGCTTTACTCTTACCAAATGACATGACACGGCTTCCGCCACCGCCGCCTTGTGCTTGATTCATGATAAACACCAACAAGAAAACCACGGCGATCAGCACAATAAATGATGGTAAAATTTGAATAAACCAATTGGGGCGAACCACATCTTTCATATAATATTTAATGTTTCTTTCATGTAATACCTGTTCAAATACAGATGTATTACTTATAGGAAATCGCTCATAGGTAGCATCATCAAAGAAGACGGTTACAATACCCGTAGGTATTTCCCCATTTTGCTTGATCTCAACACGTTGAACCCTATCGATTTGATTGATAAAATCCTGATAGCCAAATGTTTCTTTCATTTTATTATATTGATTGCTCGTAAAAAATACGGCAATAAGTAACACTAATAGTAAAAGCGCATAAAAACTGAATCCCCTGATATTTTTTTTCATGTGCTTGCCTCCTTCCTTATCTTTAGCCCTATTGTTGTCATATTCTTCAACCTCTTATTCTTCCTACAGTTCCATTATACCGATATATGGTAAATTACGATATTTTTGCTCATAGTCAAGCCCATAACCAAGAACGAATTCATCAGGAATAGAAAAACCAACATAATCCACTTGAACATCTATAACACGTCTTTCTGGCTTGTCTAACAATGTGCATATTTTAACGCTATTTGGGTTTCTATCTTTGAGTATCTGAACCAAATAGCTTAATGTTCTACCTGAATCAATAATATCTTCAACGATAATCACATCTTTTCCTTCAATGGATTCGTCAAGATCTTTTACGATCTTCACAACGCCTGTACTTGTTTTTTCATTGCCATAACTGGATACAGCCATGAAATCCATAGAAAGGGGTGGTTCTTTAATATGTTTTGATAAATCAACCATAAACATTACTCCGCCCTTTAAGACACAGATTAAGTGAACATCTTCTTTATCCGCATAGTCCCTGGATATTTCTTCACCTAATTCTTTAATTCTTGCCTTTAATTTATCAGCAGAAATTAATGTTTTTATGTTATGCATCCTGATAATCCTCCTCTAAATAATACTTTACTTCTAATATTTTTTTTGTGGACGCTGTGACTTTATAGTGTTCGCTTATGCGATGACCTATGATCCATATAATCTGCGAACCATCCACAAGTAATGGTATCTTATCGCGTTCTTCCCTTGGAATCTTAGCATCAATAAAATACTTTTTTAACTTCTTTTGACCATCAATGCCTCTGATAACAATGGCATCCCCTTGACGTCTGTTTCTTACTTTCAAATTATATTTTATTTTATCATAATCGAACCATTTCGTATACAAATTTTTGGGAATATTATCTTTTTGGGCTTCTAATAAGCGAACCTCCACATAACTGTCTAAGGCTTCTATATAGGTTTTGGTATTCAAATGAACATCTTTTTCGAAAGCTTTTGTTTTATTTTCTCCCAAAACGCTCATTATGATACTGCTATAAGCTTTTTTTGCAACAATTCCTTTTGGTAATTGTATTTTTTTACTGACTTCTTTATGGGCTAATTGAAGGATTTGCTCGATATGTTTGTATTCGATATTTTTTAGAGATCCTAATTGATGAAGGACTTGCCGAATGATGCGCCTTCTAATCACCAAATTAAGAGCGTTAAATGCATCTAGATCAATGGTATAGCTGTTATCTTTCCTGGTGATGACTTGCTCCATCTTCTCAAGCACAATACCATGAATATAATCATCTTCACTTCTGGCTATATGCGCTGTATTCACCATATGTTGAACAAAGTTCTTATTAAATTGCTCTTCAACATAAGGTATCACTGTATGCCTAATCTTGTTTCTTGTGTATACGTTAAGTGCGTTGGTATAATCATCTCTATATGCAATCTGATGTTCATGACAATAGTGCTCTATTTCCTCACGTGTACAGTCAATAAAAGGTCTTATAATAAAATCCCTTACAGGTGGAATACCGCCAATGCCTTTTAGCCCAGTACCTCGCATTAAGTGCATGATAACCGTTTCAGCTTGATCATTTATATGATGACCGATAGCGATTTTTCCATTTTTAACCCTTAACCTTTGTTGTTCAAATACATCATACCGAATCTTTCTGCCCATTTCCTCTAAGGATAGTTTATAGCTTTTTGCAAGTTTCTTAACGTCAAAATAAGACACATGGCATGGTATAGCCAAATGTTCACAGGTTTTTTCTACTAATGTTACATCTTCACCTGCATCTGCTCGTATGCCATGATGCACATGCACAACACATATGCTTATGCCTAGCTGGTCTTTTAACTGATCAAATATGTGGAGAAGGCACATGGAATCCATGCCTCCAGATACACCAATAATGACTGTATCACCTTCATGAACCATATCCCATTTTTTGATTGTTGATAATACCTTCTCGACCATCATACTTTGACATCCTCTTTTCGTCTTATATAGAATAAACGGTTTCACTTTGCTTATTCTTAAATAAAGAGACTCCTTTTAATATACTAGACTTATCCCAAGAAATCAATAGTCAAGTTAAATCTTTGTTTCCATTCCTATATTATTAACAATTTGTACACAAAATCATTCTATCAATATATATGAATTAAATGAGATATATAAGCGTTGTTGACTTTTTTCTTTAGCATCTAGGGTCTTTACCGCTTTCATTTGTCATGGGGTTTCATGTATCATTGCCTTTTCAGCAATCTTTATGATACATGAAACCCCTAAGACAAATAGAAACGCAAAAATGTCGTGATAAGATACCTTGAGGCTAGCACTCAAGGTATCCTATCACGCCCATATCCAACCCTATAACGCAGTTTATTATCTCTAACCTGCTTTTTCCCATATACGTACAGCAATAACCGTCATATCGTCATTAACCTGTCCGCCAGCTTTTTTTCTGGCTGACTCCAGAATATAATCTGAAATATCCTGAGGGTTTCTGCTATCACATTTCTTCAGTGCTTCTTCCACCCACTTTTCCTTGTCAATGGTTTCATCGTCACTGTCTAATATACCATCTGTGACCATTACCACCATATCCCCATCTTTTAATTGTTTATTGGTGGATTCACTTTCAACATGATTGAGCATACCCATTGGTAAAGAGGTTGATCCAATAACATCAATTTTATTGCCACTTTTTATAAAGGATGACACCGCACCTATTTTAACAAACTCACACATACCTGTGTACCGGTCAATGACGCTCATATCAAGCGTTGAGAGGGTTTGCTCACTGGATTTCAACACCAGTATGGAGTTCACCATTTTTATAGCTGTTTCACCATCAAATCCGGCTTCTAAAAGCTGTTCCATAAGTTCAATGGTTGCTTTACTTTCTTTGAATGCTTTTAATCCCGTACCCATTCCATCTGAAAGCGCAACAATGTCTTGACCTTTTGGCAGGTTTAAGAAAGAATAACTGTCACCTGATACATCTTTATCATCTTTGCCTACTCTTGATACGCCTTTTGCAATGCGGTATACCTCACTTTCTATGAACCTTACATCGCTGTAGGCTGCATCGGATATGTATTTACATCCGTCCTCCATACGCATCCTTTTCTTGGTATATTTATTAACGACAGGGGTCA
The DNA here is from genome assembly GCF_018141445.1 of Vallitalea pronyensis. Lineage (NCBI taxonomy): Bacteria > Bacillati > Bacillota > Clostridia > Lachnospirales > Vallitaleaceae > Vallitalea > Vallitalea pronyensis. The sequence continues at coordinate 39,728 of NZ_CP058649.1, forward strand.
CATCCCTCATAGACCGACTCTTGTCCCCTTGGTACTTTAATTTCATACCCACTTCCATCCGGCCGTTGTGGGTTTTATACACAACAACATCTTTAACCAATATATCTTCTTTAGAAAGTTCTTCCATGATAGACGTTTCCAGTTCTTCATTAAACGCCATGTTTTTGTAAAGATTGTCCCCTAGTTTCTCAATGATATGGGCCACAGAATGGAATTGCTGGGATATAAGCTCCCTATTTTCTGCAATTCGATTTTCCCATGCCATGTTCATTTTGTAGATTTCAAATAAGCGATTGGTGGTCGCAATAAAATCCTCTGTATGAATGCATTTGTTTAAAAAACCATTCGGTATATCATCTCTCGTTATCTGGTTCTTGTTTTCAATCGCGGAAAAAATACTAAACACTGTCCGATAGGTATCATAAAATTCTTTTTGCCAGCACATCTGGCACATGCTACAGTTTTTACATACTTTTTCCGCCACATCATCTAATAGCTTATTGACTTCCTCTGTGGTTAAATTTTCTCGACGATCGGATATATCCTCAAACGTCTTTGCAATGTTATGAAATGACGCTGAAAAATGGGCGAGTTTTTCATTGATTATACTTTGGACTTTATCAATATGCCTGTCTTCCGAAACCATCTCTTTTTTCATGGTGTAGATCTGTTCTTTTTCACTGGGTAATATAGCAAATATACCCACACTGACAATCAGGGCTTTTACAATCTGAAAATCCAAATTAAGGGGTGAAAAGAAATACCATAGGCCAATGGTGCCCAGTGAAAAGCCGATCATACTACCCACTTTACCAAGTTCCCTAAATAAGGCTGATAAGATACCAATCATACCAAAAATACCAACTATTTCTGCATCATATTTTCCCATAAGTACTAATACTATCCCCGAAACCACCCCAATAACAGCACCCGTACCAATTCCGTGCCGATAACCTAAGATCAGTACCACTGAGAAAATCCAAACTTCAATGAAGCCAAACCCTAAAACTGTTATACCTGCTATACCGGCTACAGCCGTTCCCATAATGATGGCTTCACTAATGAGCACCTCATTGGTTACTTTGTTCTCATCATCATGTTCTAGAAGGTACTTAACGCCTCTGCCATATATGAGTACCAAGGCTAATATGGCAATGGCTTCAAGAAAAGCTGCAAAAAACATATGCCCTGCATTTTGCCCCATAACTGCTGCGGACATGGATACCACTAAGCAACTGATGGCACTGATGATTCCCTCATGAATGAGCAGCATCTTCTTCCCACGTATTTCTACAATGGAATTAATGGCCACAATGACAATCATGATCATTAAATATTTCAGTACATCAATAGCAGGCATAACTGTAATAAGCCCTAACAGTACGGCTAAGAAAATACCCAACCTGTTTTTCTTATCGATATACACGGCAGAAAAATAAGCCATGGCCATGGGGTTCATATTGGTAAAGATAACCGCCCGCCCCAGCATCATTCCTAGAATATAGATAAACACGATTTTAAGGATACGAAATGCTTGTCTCATATAAATATCTTTTTTCTGTAACAACGGATGACTTCTGCGGAATCCAACATCTACTCGTTCCATTCTTTTCTCCCCTTTGCAAAATTCATTTGGTGAGACCTCATTATACAGACCGTTGTCTGAATTGTTTGTCATAACTTGTATCCAAAATAAAAAAAGTTTTAGACAAATTTTCTCATGAAGCTGTTCACCATCGAATAGAGGAACCCCTATTATTTTAACAAGTTAGAATGACACGGCGTTTTCCTATAAGACATAAAAAGATGAAGGTTTATTCATCACCTTCATCCTCATTTATAAAGATTATTTCACCGGGTTTAACAAGTCCAAACTTTTCTCTTGCTAATTCCTCGATATATGCATCAGATTTCATGTATTCACGCTCTTGTAATAATTCAATATAGCGCTCCCGCTCTTCTTCAATCTGTCTCTCTAGGGCTAACTTTTCTTTTTCTTGTTTTTTATTATAGGTGTATAGGCTGGTTATTTGTATACTCACAACCACAGTTAGTAACATGAGAACAAGTGTGGCAAACAGCATAGCCCTCTTTTTTCTTCTGTAACTTTTCTTCTTCATGTGGTATCCTATCCCCCTTAATTATAACCCTATCTTCCATAAAGACTTCTGGCTATTTCTTCTTTCGTATAATCTTCAAACTTCTTTTTACTTTCTTATATTTTATTATCAACCATTTTCCAAATTTTTTCAAGCGTTTATATAATTTTTTACCCAAGAATGTGATGGGTTTTAATAATAATCTTATTGGAAGCCATAGAATATGTAGTATACCTTTAACAATTTTAACTATAACGTGATAGATTTTCATAAATACGCATAGAACCAGTTTGCTGACAAGTAAAAAGTATAGGGTTAAGCCTAGAACGACCCCTAGACAAAGAAAACCTCTTAGACTGCCATCGTTATGATGAAAGATCTCCAAAAAGATAATAAAGCTGCTGACAACCCAATAGATAAAATCCTGAAGGCTCACTAACCACCTTGGATGCTTTACCATTCTTCTGAAGACCCGAATAAGGTCATAGAGAAATCCTAAAAAAACACCGTTGAGTATAGCTAATAAAAAGTTAATCCCTTGTGTGCTTACGAAATTATTCATACCTCACACCTAACCAAATAATTTTGACATCCATGAACCTTTTGAACCATAACGAGCACCATCGCTATATTCTAAGCTATCGATTTGTCCATCAAGGTCTAATTCTTCTTTATCAAGATTAAGCCTATTGACATGCAGGTCCATTCCTTTAATGGTAAGCGTCCCCATTTCTGTCTCAATGATCACAGCATCTGTATCAAAAGAAATGACATCTGTTACCCCTGTAATTGAAACCCTCTCTCTGTCATTAATGACCAATCGATGGTGGGTATTACTGTTTACCTTATCTTCCATCATTCAACCTCCTCTTAATGTGGATAACCTATAATTCATTATATTAACCACTTAAGAGATTTATTCGAAGGGTTCGTACAAATGTAGCAAAACAGGGCTATCACATATAAGCATATGGGTTAAATCATCGTAACCATAAGCCCTTGAGAACTTATGATCACAAAAAATCCAACTTCCATATTACTTATAGGATAACCCTGCTTAAAGATTAGCTATAAGTATTTAAACATCTCTTTTGCTTCTTCTTTTCTAACGGTTTCTTTTACGATTAGTACTTCTACTTTAACCACTTTATCGCCGAATTGAATCTCAATGATATCGCCTTCTTTCACTTTGGTTCCTGCTTTAGCCACTTTATCATTAATCTTAATTCGACCCGCATCACAGGCTTCATTGGCGACGGTACGTCTTTTTATTAACCTTGAAACCTTTAAATATTTATCTAAACGCATGTTTTTCGCTCCCTCACTTCATAAGTTATAAGCAACTCTACTTCATATGCTATATCAGAGAACTTTCTTATACAATTAAAAAATCTGCACCTAAGTGCAGATTTTAAGTAATAGTGCTTTTTAATTAACGACCATTTACAGCGTCTTTTAAAGCTTTTCCTGCTTTGAAGCGAGGTGCTTTAGAAGCAGCGATTTGCATTGGCTCGCCTGTTTGTGGATTTCTTCCTTCTCTAGCTGCTCTTTCAGTCACATCAAATGTACCGAAACCAACTAATTGGATTTTACCACCTTCGCTTAATTCTGCTGATACTACATCGATAAATGCCTTTAAAGTTTTTTCTGCATCTTTTTTGCTTAATTCAGTTTTTTCTGCAATAGCCGTAACTAATTCAGCTTTGTTCATAATAACTCCTCCTCTACTTTAATATTGTTTATTTTGAACAAAGGCGCAATAACGCGCTGCTAAGAATGATTCTTAGCTTTATAAACAATCGTTTTTACGATTATTTCTTATTAATTCTTTTTGCTGCTCCCACAACTTGTCCAATTGTGTTATTGTCATGTCTCTTATGCTTAAACCTTGTTGTTTCGCTAAGTTTTCGATTCCCTCAAATCTATTTATAAACTTTTCTGTAGCATTTGTCAAGGAAAATTCAGGATTTAATTGAAAAAATCTTGATATATTCACTATAGAGAAGAGTAAATCACCATATTCTTCAGAAATGTGGCTTAAATCTTCACTATTGATTGCTTCCTGTAACTCACTTAGCTCTTCATGAACTTTGGACATGGCTTCATCTATATTTTGAAAATCAAACCCTACATCCCTGGCCTTTTTTTGGACTTTTGCAGCCCTCATAAGCGCTGGCATAGCTTTCGGAACTTTCTTCATATCGTCGCTGTAGGATACATGATTTTTTTCAATTTTCTTAATTTCATCCCATTTGATGGTTACTTCATCAGGTGTTTTTTGCTCTTTTGCTTGAAATACATGAGGATGCCTTCTAATCAGTTTCTCACATATGCCATGAATCACATCATCCACTGTAAAGACGTGATTATCTGATGCTATTTGAGAATGAAATACGACATGTAACAGGATATCGCCTAATTCTTCCTTCAGATTATCCATATCTTTATTATCAATGGCATCTAAGACCTCATAGGTTTCTTCTAATGTGGCATTTCTAAGGCTATCATGGGTCTGAACCCTATCCCAGGGGCAACCATCATCACTTCTTAACAATTTCATAATGTTCAACAGGTCTTGGAAAGAATATTCTTTACTAAACATGTCTGATTTTGTCATAAAAATCATTCCAATCAGATATTATATACCAAATTATAACATAAAATCCCAGCTGTACAAACTAATTTTTAATAATTTTTCCTTAATATTTAAAAATTAGTTTGTTCTATTTATTTTTTTTTAATATTTTATAGGTCCATTTCTATATGAAATAGATTAAATGCACTAGTTATGCTGGTTACAATACTCTATTCCTATTTTTCCCATTTATTAAACTTATAAAACATCAAGCAAAAAATAAGGCTGAGTAAATGAACTCAGCCTACTTTTATTGTTCCATCTGCTTCCCTAAAAAGCCCGCAGCTGAATGAGCCAGTTTTGTTTCTACTTCTCCCATTTTTGCCTTGGAATCTTTGCTAAGAAAAATAACAGCACCTATAGCATCTCCTTCAGAGATAATTGGTGTTATAACTTCTGAAATGTATTCTTCATTTCCATTATCGTAGAGTATATCTATAAATTTCTTTTCATCTTTATTCGCTAGTATGGTTTCTCGCTCTGTGATTGCTTCTTCTAATTCTTTACTGATTTGTTTTTCTAAAAACTCTCTTTTTGAACCACCTGATACAGCAATAACTTGGTCTTTATCGGATATGCAAATAGTATGTCCTGTTGTTTGAGCTAGAGCTTCAGCATACTGTTTAGCAAATGTTCCTAATTCACCAATGGGCGAATATTTTTTAAGTATTATCTCTCCATCTTTATCTGTGAAGATCTCTAATGGATCACCTTCTCTAATGCGTAAAGTTCTACGTATTTCCTTCGGTATTACAACTCTACCAAGGTCATCTATTCTTCTTACGATGCCTGTTGCTTTCAAATTATTTCCTCCTTTAGATAGTCATCACAAAGCTGTCAATAATAGTATGCAACAATTTTGCTATTATATTCATAATTTGACAGTTTTGTAAAAGAGACTATTGACTTAATCCTTAGAAATAATCTTTTTTAGCACAACGTTTTGAAGCAAGCTAAAGGACTAAGATTATTTCTTAGTCCTTATTATTAGATATTTATTTTCTTTTCATTCAACGTTTTTTGTTAATTGGTATTTTTGTTAATATTACCGAAAACATCTATGTTTTCCCATAGGTTTTCATTGAGGTCTATTTGGGTGTCACTTTTCCATTCTTCATATATCCCATTAACGACATCCTGTTTTAACGTTTTAATGGCTTCTTCCTTGAGTAAAGCTACCCATTGGTTAAATTGCTCTTGATAATTTTTTATTTCATCATCTGTTGGATGGATATAATCAAGTATTTTAAATACATGATATCCTTTCTCGTCTTTAAGAACGGGCGAAATTGCATCAATATCCAAATCCCCTAGTTCTTTAAATGCATCTGGAAGCGCACTGATTGCCAAAACAGTTTCTCCATTATTTTCTTTGTCACCTTCTGAATATTGCTGTACAAGTTCCACAAAATCTTCACCACTTTGTGCTTCTTGGTACACGCGTTCAGATTTCTTCTTGGCATCAGCCACCCGATCTTTGGGTAATGGCTGATACTTACCATCATCATCTTTTTCATGTGTTTTTAGCGTTATCTGCTGTACCCTTATTTTTCTAAGGAATCGCTTCTCGTCTACAGCATTTAATTGGGCATATGCCTCATTGGCCATGAGTATATCATTGATATCTTCTTCATGTGGCTCGTATTCACTTATCATTTCATTTTCAACTTTGCTGGCAAAGTTGAATTCCTTATAAGACTTAATCACATTATCTTTTGTAAGGTGATACCTTTCTATTTCATCTGCTTCTAGGCTCTCATAATAATTGATCGCTTGCTGTTTTGCCTCTTCCAATTCTTCTTCTGTTAAACTAATCCCTATTTCACCTGATTTGCTCACATAAATCTTTCTTTTTGCTATGCTGTCCAAGACAGCTAATTTGGCTACTTCTTCTGCCTTTTTCCCACCACTAAAATCATCGTGGTCCCAGACATCTTCTCCACCATATTTTTCAAACTCCTTCTTTACCTGTAATAAATACAGCATAACCTCATCAACCGTGACATCAGCATCTCCAATGGTCATGACAACCTCACGATCTGATGTGACAGCATCGTCCTTATTATCTACCTTAGGACTCCTACACCCCGCTAAAAAGAAGATGCACATGAAAAGCAGCATAGCCTTACTTATCCACTTGTAGGCGCTTTTCATTATTCTCTCTCCTTACCCAAAAAGCATGAGTACCTTCACGAACTCATGACCTTTCAATAGTATCGACATAAAATGCCCCCATAGACATCTTATTTGTCATATACTCATTATAGTTTAAACCCCCTAATCCTTCAAATCTTTTATGTCCTGTAACACATTTTTAATATGTCTGAAAAATTGTTTTTTGTCATTTCGCTTCATTTTATAGGTAAAGTAAGGCACTTTATTAATGGTAAAGAATAAATCATGACGATATTTCTTCAGCAATTCTGGTATTCTATCCGGATTAATTCTAGCATCTTTTTTCGTTTCAAATTTAATCTGTTCCCCTTTTTGTTCAATGTTAATAATATCTGCACGGTTACCCATGGCTTTAATCAGTGCAATCTCTAATAGATTTGCAACAGATTTTGGCAGATCACCATAACGGTCTTCCAGTTCTTCCTGTATATCATAGTAATCCTTCTCATCCTCTATACTTGCAATCTTCTTATACGCTTCTAATTTTCTAATCTCATCCCGTATATATCTGGGTGGTATAAAAGCATCTACATTCAGTTCTACGGATGTATCAAAAGATGCTTCTACCTTCTCGTCGTGCACTTCATGGATGGCCTCTTCTAGAAGTTTACAATAGAGGTCATAACCAACAGCTTCCATATGACCATGCTGCATGGCACCTAAAATATTACCAGCACCACGAATTTCAAGATCACGCATAGCAATCTTAAAACCAGAACCAAACTCTGTAAACTCACGGATTGCTTGTAACCTTTTTTCTGCTGTCTCTTGAAGAATTTTATCTTTTTTGTAGAGAAGATATGCATAAGCTACACGATTAGACCGGCCTACACGTCCTCTTAATTGATAGAGCTGGGATAAGCCAAGTCGGTCTGCATCTTGAATGATAATGGTATTGGTGTTTTGAATGTCAAGACCTGTCTCGATAATGGTGGTACACACCAATATATCAATATCCCCATTGATATAGTCAAACATGATGTTCTCAAGCTCTCGTTCGTTCATCTGGCCATGAGCGTAGGCAACACTGGCTTCAGGTACCATTTTACTAATCCAATCGGCTATTTCATCAATTTTTTTCACACGATTATAGACATAATAAATCTGCCCATCACGTGCTAATTCACGATAGATCGCATCTTTGATGAGTTCTTCATTATGCTCAAGAACGTAAGTTTGTATAGGGTGTCGCTCTTCTGGTGGTTCTTCTAGCACGCTCATGTCACGAATACCAATAAGGCTCATATGAAGGGTTCTTGGTATCGGTGTAGCTGTTAACGTTAAGACATCTACATTTTCCTTTACATGCTTAATTTTTTCCTTATGGCTCACACCAAAACGTTGTTCCTCATCAATGATAAGAAGTCCTAAGTCTTTGAAGACCACATCTTTTGAAATAATACGATGGGTACCAATGAGTATGTCCACTAATCCCTTTTTTGTATCCTCAATAATTTTTTTCTGTTCTTTTGCACTCTTGAACCTGGATAGCATTTCTACCCTAACAGGGAAATCCTTCATCCGCTGTACAAAGTTATTAAAATGCTGTTGGGCTAAGATGGTTGTGGGCACCAGGTAAGCCACTTGCTTATCATCTTGTACCGCTTTAAAAGCACCACGTATGGCTACTTCTGTCTTACCATAGCCTACGTCTCCACAGATTAAGCGATCCATGATCTTCTTGCTTTCCATGTCTTTTTTTGTATCTTCAATGGAAATTAATTGATCATCCGTCTCTTCATAAGGGAACATTTCTTCAAATTCCTTTTGCCATACTGTATCTTGTGTAAACCGAAAGCCCTCCCTGGCCTGGCGCTTGGCATACAAATCAACCAAGTCCTTGGCTAAGTCTTCTACCATCCCTTTAACGCGGCTTTTTGTTTTCTTCCACTCTGCTGTCCCTAGTTTATGCAGCTTAGGCTTTTTGCCCTCTGCCCCTATATATTTTTGTATCACATCTAACTGACTGGTTGAAATATAGAGGTTTCCATCGTCTCGGTAAGAAATTTTAATATAATCCTTACTGACCTCATCAATCTCTATCTTTTCTGTTCCTCTAAAAATACCGATGCCGTAATTCTCATGAACCACGTAATCGCCTACTTTTAAATCGGTGAAGCTTTCAATTTTACTGCCTTTGAATTTCTTCTTTCGGGTCTTCTTCCTCTTGTTACTCTTACCAATTAAGTCTGTTTCCGATACCACAACAAATTTAATAAGCGGGTATTCAAACCCCTTATGCAAGCTGCCGCAACTGACAGCCACTTTGCCTCTTGGAATATCACGATCAAGCTTGGATAGATAATAAGCATCGATACCTCTATCTTTTAAATCATTGGTCAATCTTTCAGCCCTCGTTTTTGATGCTGTCAATAACAAGGTCTTGTACTGATTATGACTCCAATACTTAAGATCTTTTTCCAATATTTCCATACTTTTATGATAAGGATTAATGGATTTTACTGACAGATTGACACTGTAATCATAGTGGAATCGATCGGTTTTTTGCTGTAAGGTACTCATGAGCACCTTGGTATAGGCATCCAATTTATGCAATAATTCGCCCATAGAAATGAGTATTTCTGTCTGTCCTTGCAGAAGATAGCCTTTTTCATACCTGTTGATGATACTCTCTGAAAATTCCTTATGGATACTATCAAAACGTTCTTTTATACGTATGGGCTCATCCACAAAAACAAGGGTATCTTTTTCAAAATAATCTAGGAACGATACGGTTTTATCGTAGAAATATTCCACAAAACCTTCAATACCATTAAAAGATTTTTGGTGGGTGATTTTATCGATAATGGTGGTACTGGACTGCTTAATCCGTTCTACCTCTTCCTGCTTACCAGCCTTCTCAAAAACGTTGATCATATTATCTCTGTCTGTTTTTATATGCTTAATAGCTTTGTCAATTCGGTCTTGATGAACAACCACTTCTCTGGCCGGATATATTTCCACTTGGTCAACCTTATCAATAGAACGCTGACTTTCAACATTCATCATGCGGATGGAATCCACCTCATCATCCCATAATTCGATTCGGTAAGCATTTTTTTCTGTAAGGGGATAGATATCAATAATGCCGCCCCGTATAGCAAATTGTCCCTTACTTTCTACTTGTGTGACCCTTTCATAACCCATAAACATAAATTCTTCACTAATGGTGTTAGGATCCCATACGGTACCTACCTTACACATCATGATTCGGGCTTCTAAAGCCTCTTTACTGATTAACTTATCCATCAATGCTTCAAGGGATAAGATAACGGTATAGCCATCTTGCTCATTCATGGCTTTTATAATACACATACGCTGCCGAATAATATCATTGCTATGTACATCAGCATTGTAGAAAATAAGATCTTTAGCAGGGTACAATAACACTTCTTTTTGCTCAAAGAATTTCATGTCCTCATATATTTCTCTAGCCCGAAGTTCATTATACGTGATAATGAGCTTGCATCGCTGTTGACCTATAGCATGCATCAGGTGGCATTTTTCAGAATCAATGGCGCCTGTTATATAAATAGGACGATGTTCTTTATTGACTTTTTTAATGGCATTACTAAAAGCCTCTAATTCGCTTAAAGGTTGTACGAGTGTTTTCAAATCATCACATCCTGTATTCTATTAGGTTAAACTACAAATAGTAGACATAATCTCTTTCGCGTTATAATGGCATAACCATTTTATCTTTCCAAATTGCTTTCATATGGATTAAGGTGCAGCTAAAAATTTCCCTTACTGCTGTATTTCCCATGTTTGATATAACTTAATAGCATATGGAAAACACATCACATAAGCGATTATTCTAAGCAAACGTCCTGAAATTCGATGACATACTAAGTGCGAAAATTGATTGATAACGATAACATATTATAGTATATACAAATCATTATATATTATTTCACAGTAATTTTAAACATACTAATTGTAAAAAAGCCCAAAAAATACTCTTTGGTCAGCAAAACCAAAGAGCTTTTGGGATAAAGTTTATAAAAAATTCTAAAATTAGAATTCTTTAGCGTTATAATATAAGAAATTATCAAAGTTTTAACATACCAATCAAGAATTGTTCACCATCATGTCCATCAATAAAAGTGTATCAAAAAACTTCCCTCTTCGGTGGCCAGGCTGCCACTTGTTACTATCTAACAAAAGGCCCTATAGCTTTGCGTCCCATTCTTTCAAATGGTTTGCTATTATCGGTGAAAAGCAATTCTAATGGTTTATTTAATTTCTTGTAAAATTATATCATATTTTTGTAGGAATATCAACATATTTTACATAGAATTATTTGAAATAACCCATAATTCGATTAATATTTCGTTAATCAAGAATTATAGACTACTTTTTTTACGTAAAATAGTCCCATCTCGAAATGTTTTATTCGCAATCTCTTTTTATTTTCACATTGTAGATATTCATTGCTTTATCAACACCATCACCAAGGATACACGCTATAGCATCACTTGCTTTTTTAATTTCATCTACGATTTCTTTTATTTCTGTATCACTAAAACGGCTCAAGACATGGTCCTTTAGGTCCCATTCAGGGGACTTATTACCTATCCCTACACGAATCCGTGTAAATGCATCGGTACCAAGATGCCTAATAATACTCTTCATACCATTATGCCCACCTGCACTACCCTTTTTGCGAATACGCATGGTGCCTACTTCAAAACATATGTCATCGTAAACAACAATAAGGTCTTGTTCTGTACATTTATAAAAATCCATAATAGGCCGAACGCTCTCACCACTAGCATTCATATAGGTCTGGGGTTGAACCAATAACACCTTATGACCAGCGATATGTCCACTACCAATAATGGCTTTATACTTCTTTTTATTTAGTTTTATTTGATTTTCATAAGCTAAGCGCTCAATCACTTCAAAGCCTACGTTATGCCTTGTAGCGGCATATTGCATGCCCGGATTACCTAATCCAACAATTACATACATGCCTATCACCTTTCTTAGCCATCACCTTTAAAAGCCCTAGTATCCATATTCACTAGGGCTTTTACAAAGTACCATATTTTCAAGTAATAGTCAACTTTAAACGAATAATTTAGATACAGATTTGTTGCAGTGAATACGATGGATTGCTTCTGCTAGAATCTGAGCAACCGTTAATTGCTTAATCTTATCTATTTTTTTCTCTTTTGGAAGAGCAATGGTGTCAAGTACAACTAATTCTTTAATGTGAGATTTTTGGATTCTCTCAATGGCAGGTCCTGATAAAACAGCATGGGTACAACAGGCATAGACTTCTGTAGCACCTTGCTCTTTTAATGCATTCACCGCATTACAGATTGTCCCAGCCGTGTCGATCATATCGTCAACCAAGACAACTTTTTTACCTTTGATATCCCCTATTATATTCATCACTTCTGATACATTGGCCTCTGGTCTTCTCTTATCGATGATGGCCATAGGAATATCCAGTTTTTCTGCAAAAGCACGTGTTCGTTTAACACTACCAATATCAGGAGAAACCATCGCTACATTATCTAAGTCGTTTGCGAACTTTTCTTTGTAATATTTTACAAACAGTGGTGACCCAAGCATATGGTCCACAGGAATTGTAAAAAACCCTTGAATCTGAGCACAATGTAAATCCATCACAAGACCACGATCTGCTCCAGCTGCTTGAATTAAGTCGGCAACCATCCTGGCACTGATTGGATCTCTTGCTCTAGCTTTTCTGTCCTGTCTTGCATAACCATAATAAGGAATGACTGCTGTAATACGTCCAGCAGAAGCTCTTCTTAGGGCATCAATCATGATTAAAAGTTCCATAAGATTATCGTTTACTGGGCTTGATGTAGGTTGAACAACGTAACAATCGACACCTCGAACAATTTCATCAATTTTTACATAGGTTTCCCCATCGCTGAATTGTCCGACATCTGCTTTTCCAATGGTTAATCCTAAGTCTGCTGCTATGGCCTTAGCTAGTTCAGGGTTAGCATTACACGAGAAAATCTTGATGCCGTCATTGTTCCTAATTGTACTTGTCATTATGAATCCTCCTATAATATTTTTAAAACATAAGGAAATCATTCCTAATCTAGAAATAATTTCCTTACATAAAAGTTATCTGTTTCTTTTTACCCATTCTTCCATGTTCACTTGGCGTGCTCTGCCTATACCCAAGGCATAAGATGGCACATTTTTTGTAATGGTAGAACCTGCAGCCGTATAAGCAGATTCTTCTACTTTAACGGGTGAAACTAAATTGGTATTACAGCCTATAAAGGCATTATCTTCAATGGTGGTACGGTGTTTCTTCTCTCCATCATAATTCACAACAACTGATCCACAGCCAAAATTCACGTGATTACCAACATCTGCATCACCCACATACGTTAAGTGGGATGCTTTGGTATAATCACCCATGGTTGCATTTTTAATTTCCACAAAGTCACCTATTTTTGCATGATGTCCGATAATGGAACCTGGACGTATATAAGCAAAAGGTCCAACCGTCGTATAATTACCTATCTGGCTGTCTAAAATGGTTGATCCATCCACATTGACGTATTCCCCAATATGTGAATCCACAATACGACAGTTCGGTCCAATAATACAGTTTTTCCCTATAGTAGTCTTGCCTTCAATATGGTTATTTGGATAGATTGTTGTATCAGCACCAATGGTTGCGTCCTTGCTGATATAAGTATGCGATGGGTTCATAATGGTAACGCCATTTTCCATATGCTGAAAATTAATTCTCTTCTGCATAATGGTTCCAGCTTGATAGAGTTGTACTTTGGAGTTGACACCTAAAATATCTTCATACCGGTCACTGATCATAGCGTTTACATTCAAACGTTTCGCCATAATGGATTTCAAAGTGTCTGGAAGATAGTATTCACCTTGTGCATTATCATTGGATAATGTTTTTAAGGCTTCATTTAATGCTTTTGCATCAAAACAGTACATGCCTGAATTAATTTCACAAATCATTTTTTCAGATTCTGTGGCATCTTTATGTTCTACACTTTTGATAAAAGTATGTGTTTCGTCTCTTATGATCCTGCCATAGCCTGTAGGATCCTCTACGATAGTCGATAACAAGGTTGCTGCGTTATCATGTCTAATGTGGTAATCGACCATCTTCAATAATGTATCTTCTGAAATTAACGGCGTATCACCAAACAGAATTAATACATTGCCTTCGTTTCCAATAAATTCTTTTGCCTGCATAACAGCATGGCCTGTCCCCAATTGGTCTTCTTGTAAAACAAATTCCACATCATACGATACCGCCTTCTTTACAGTATCCGCTTCGTGTCCTATAACAACACAAATATCATCTGCACCAGCATTTATTGCTGATTCAATCACATAATCCAACATGGTCTTTCCAAGTATTTTATGTACGACCTTAGGTAATTCCGATTTCATTCGAGTCCCTGCCCCAGCTGCCAATATCACTGCTTTTAGTTTACTCATGTTCTATACACCACCTTAGGCTTTTCATTAACCCTCACCATTTTACACCACTTGCACCATATATGCAAGGTATAATTGTAACAAATATCTAACGAGCGCACTGTCAATTCCTGTGACTTTTTATATGGCTTATGCCTATGTTTTCCATCTTACATCCCATTAAAAATGACGCTGCAAACGCCCCTGTAAATCCAATTTCAAACGATATTTTCCTCCTAACATCACGAAAGGCACTTTCACAAGGAAAGTGCCTAATAGCTTATTCTTCGTATGTAACAGCTATTTCATCTGCTGCGCCATCATCTGTAAGCATCAGTGTTTCATACTTTTCAAGTACGCTTTTTTGAATCTTTTCTCGCGTGTCTGAATTAATTGGATGTGCAATGTCTCTGAATTCCCCATCCAATGCCTTACGGCTTGGCATTGCGATAAATAAACCTTTTTCGCCTTCAATTACTTTGATATCATGAACAACAAATTCATTATCAAAAGTAACTGATACTACTGCTTTCATTTTTCCATCTTTGGCAACTTTGCGTATTCTCACATCTGTAATTTGCATGAGTTAACCCCTTTCCGTAACTTGTTGTTAAGGGGAGAAGAGTCCCCCTCTACTTTTAAATTTGCCTTCTGTAATAACTCACAATAATTATATTACATATTTCAGAAAAGTTCAATGTTTTTTTATATAATTGTGCGTTTTTTCATTATTTATCAGAACTACATATCTTTAGCATTCCTCTTTACAACTATTTTGATTTTTCCTGTATCCCCTTTAACTAGGCTGTTATCCTTGATTATAGCGCCTGTATCCACAATACAATTTTCTATAAAACAATTATTGCCTACATAAGCACCATCTAACAAAATGGTGTTTTGAATTACTGAATTTTCACCAATAAAAACTTTCGGAAAGAGAATGGATTTTTCCACTTTCCCATTAACAATACAACCGGCTGAAACCAAGGCATCATGCACAATAGCGCCATAATTGTACTTTGCTGGCGGTTCGTCTTGAACCTTGGAAACCACATGGGGATACTGTCTAAAAAAGTAGTCTCTGTAACTTTTTGTCAGAAAATTCATGTTGCTTTGGTAATAAGATTCCATACTATTTATACAACTAAAGTATGTGTTATGAAGATAGGCGTATATTTTCTTTTTCTTTCGATAACGAATGATTAAGTCATGAACAATATCATAACGTTCATCTTGAGCGATTTCTTCAAGCAATTCAATGAGTAATCGCCTACGAACCACATAAACCCCTGTGGATATGGTCCTTCCAATAGGTTCTAATGGTTTTTCTTCAAACTCCATAATTCGATGATTTTCGTCAAGTTGAACCACGCCATATTTTCTAATATCGTCCTCACAAGCCGATAGGTCCTTACAAACAACCGTCATATCTGCTTTTTTCTTTACATGATAAGCTAATATTTTATTGAAATCCATCTTACATATGACATTACCCGACGAAATAATCGCATAAGGTTCATGGCTATTCTTAAGAAAGTCAATGTTTTGATAGATGGCATCGGCTGTCCCTCGGTACCAGAGGCTTTTATCATGGGTACGATAAGGTGTAAAGACGAATAGACCGCCTTGTTTTCTACCAAAATCCCACCATTTTGAAGAACTTAGGTGTTTCATAAGGGACCTTGAATTGTATTGGGTAATGACAGCAACCTTCTTAATATCTGAATTGGTCATATTACTAAGAGCAAAATCAATGGTACGATAACTGCCAGCTATAGGCATAGCCGCCAATGCACGATGATTGGTTAACGCATGTAATTTCTCATTCTTACCGCCTGCTAATATTATACCGATGGCTCGCATCACTTCGCCCCCTCTTTAATAATAGACCCGCCACTTAACAGTTCATTATTTTGAAAATCGTCTTCTGTTAACGTACCGTATAGAGCACAATTCTTACCAATGGATATACCATCAGGTATGCTTGTACGTTCACCTATAACGGTAATGCCTGTATGGTAAAGTTCTGGGTATGCTTCACTGATGATGTTTTCCCCTTCCCCAATGGCGACTTGAGAACCGATATCGGTTTCCTCGGATATAATACTCTTGTAGATATGACAATCGTCACCAATGGTTGTATCACTCATGATAATGGAATCTATAATCACGGTACCTTTACCAATACACACATTAGAACCAATAACAGAATTATAAATTTCCCCTTCTATCTGGGACCCTTCACCAATGATACACGTCTCAATGACTGCCTGTTCAGCAATGTATTGAGGCGGCAGAATTTCATTCTTGGTGTAAATCTTCCAATACACTTCATACAAGTTAAAATCAGGAATCAGTTTAATCAATTCCATATTGGCTTCCCAGTAGGCATGAAGCGTTCCAACATCCTTCCAGAACCCATCAAATTGATAGGCATATAATCTAAATCCTTCTTTTAATAAATGAGGGATCACATGTTTCCCAAAGTCATTGTTCGGATACATCTCATCTGTGACCGTAATGGCCTCTCGGAGAACTTTCCAACTAAAAATGTAAATACCCATGGAAGCTAAATCGCTTTTTGGTTCTTTTGGTTTTTCATCAAAAGCAACAATACGCTGGTTCTCATCTGTGTTCATAATACCAAAACGGTGAGCCTCTTCAATAGGCACCTGCAATACAGCAATGGTTGCGTCTGCTTCATTTTCAATATGCTCATGCAACATTTTTTCATAGTCCATTTTGTAAATATGATCTCCAGATAAGACAATGACATATTCTGGTTGATAATAATCGATGAAATGAATGTTTTGATAGATAGCATTAGCCGTTCCTGAATACCAAGTACCTTCCTTATCTTTTATGTAAGGCGGCAAAACACTTACCCCTCCATAATTTTTGTCAAGATCCCATGGAATACCAATACCAATATGACCATTTAGTTTGAGTGGTTGATATTGGGTTAACACCCCCACTGTATCAATGCCTGAATTAATACAATTACTTAATGTAAAATCGATGATCTTGTATTTCCCCCCAAAAGCTATTGCTGGTTTCGCTACATGTCTTGTCAGAATGCCTAAACGACTTCCTTGGCCTCCTGCTAATAACATGGCAATGATCTTTTTTTGTTTCATTGCTCTCCTCCTAACCATTTATCTTGTAAAATTGTCGTATCTTTTTAAGCTTATCCCATAAAGGTGCTTATTATATTAATACCACTTTTGGTTAGAGTTTATTACTAATTTTTTACGAAACAGCAAGCATTTTAAAAAGGATTAAAAAACCAAGGATGATATGCATGTCTTATCTGCACCATCCTTGGCATTTTTGGATTCTTTATTCATTTAAAAGTCTATTCTTCTTGCTTAACTCTTCGATAGATGCGAATGTTTTCTTCTCGCTCATCAATACCATCGAATTCTAACAAAGCATAATAATCTTGAATGAGTTTTTCAGAGGGTTTCTTGGTTGCCATCACAACGGCTATACCCACCACTTCTGCTTCCAATTCTTTCATCAGGTCTGTAATGCCCTTAGCTGTTCCGCCTGCCTTCATAAAATCATCGACAAAGAGTACTTTTGCTCCCTTTGGTATGGAACGTTTTGCAATGGCCATGGTGTTGATTCGCCTGGATGAACCGGCTACATAATTCATCTGAATGGTTGTTCCTTCTGTCAATCTAGCTGATTTCCTCACCACAATCATGGGTATATTCAAAACCTGAGCTGTCATAATGGCTAAGGGTATGCCTTTGGTTTCAATGGTTACCACGTAGTCAATTTTTTGTCCTAAGTATGGAGCTGCCAATGACTTGGCAATTTTCTGCAATACATTAGGGTCGTAGAAGATATCATTCATGTACAGATAACCACCTGGTATTATTCTTGACTTATCTTTGATACGTTGACATAGTTCCTCACATATAGCCTCTATCTGGCTGTCGGTTAATTTGGGGTTATAATAGATCCCCCCTGCCGCACCTGGAACAGAATGAATTTCACCCAAATGAAAACGTCTAAAGACATCTTCAATCACATCCATATCTTCACTTAGTGTTGATTTTGCACAATCAAGCTTTTCTGCAAAATGGTTCAAGGTAAAGATACTTTTTGGGTTCTCTACCAAAGTTTTCGTAATCACCGCAATACGATCCGTTTTACTAATTTTTTTACCCACAACAATCTCCTTACTTCCTCTATCGTAATTTTTCTATACATCATCTTATTTATTCCTACATTATATATAAGTCAAAATAGGCCATATGCTCATTATGTTTTCATGCTGGAACATTTTGCTTTTATTTCATCCTATATATTCCTTCCATCTATTATGAAACTATACATATTCCTTATCCTAGCTCCATATGAACGCTTAATCCCTATAACTTAATGCTATAAGTATATCATAAGACTTGTCCCTTCGCCACAGATTTCAAGGAATACATCTGTGCATGTCTACTATCTAGAAATTATATCCGTTAATTTGTGGATAATACTTTAAAAAAATCCATTGAATGGTTATAATAATAGTAAAAATAATTTGCTTATGATGGGTCTAGCATATTGTCATCTTCTGGTGCATATGGTAATATGAACCCTTCACATCCCAAAAATAAACCCTAGGATTTAAGATAATAAGGAGTGCTATCATGTATATAATTGATTTTAACCAACCTTTAACCGTTCACTTCATTGGCATTGGTGGTATTAGCATGAGTGGTCTTGCGGAAATATTGCATATGCGACATTTCCGTATATCCGGTTCCGATTGGACTGATTCCGATATAACCGAAAAGCTAAAAAGCCTTGGTATGAACATCGCCATCGGGCATCATTCATCTAACATTACCGATGATATACAGCTGGTCATCTATACGGCTGCTGTCAAAGAAGATAATGTTGAATATATAGAAGCAAAGAAAAAAAATATTCCACTTATGGACCGTGCCACCTTACTGGGTCAGATGATGCGCAATTATACTTACCCCATCTGTGTCTCTGGTACACACGGTAAAACAACAACCACGTCCATGGTGTCTCATGTATTGCTCAGTGCTAAGACCGACCCCACCATAACCATAGGCGGTATGTTAGATGTCATTGATGGCAATATTCGGGTTGGTGAATCTGATTATTTTGTTGCAGAATCCTGTGAATACTGTGATAGCTTTTTGAAATTCTATCCCTATATTGGTATTATTCTCAATGTTGAAGCTGACCATCTGGATTACTTTAAAGATATCCACCAAATAAGACAATCTTTCCATGCTTTTGCAGATCGTATACCAGAAGATGGTTATCTGGTCATTAATGGGGATATTGAGAACTGTGAAGCCCTTACTGACAATCTATCTTGTCACATAATGACTTATGGCCTTGATCCTTCTTTTGATTTTAGTGCTAAACATATACAGTATGATGCTATGGGTAATCCATCGTATATGCTCTATCATAAAGGTAAAGAAATACGAGAAGTTCAGCTTCAAGTAAACGGTATTCATAATGTGTATAATTCCTTAAGTGCCATTGCAACGGGTTTCATCCTTGGTTTAGATATGGAAGCCATCTGTCAAGGTCTATATAATTTTACAGGTACTCAGCGTCGTTTTGAATACAAAGGGGATGTACGTGGCGTGCATGTTATTGATGACTACGCTCATCATCCTACAGAAATTGAAGCCACACTCACAGCTGCTAGTAAATATCCACATGATAAATTATGGGTGGTTTTTCAACCCCATACGTATACTAGAACCAAAGCCCTATTGAAAGATTTTGCGACATCCCTTACAAAAGCAGACCATGTTGTTTTAACCGATATATATGCCTCTCGAGAGAAAGATACAGGGGATATTCATGCAAAAGATTTATTGTCTGAACTTACTAAACTCGGAAAAGAAGCGCATTATTTTTCATCATTTGATGAAATTGAAATCTTTTTATTGCAAAATTGTTATCCAAATGATCTGTTGATAACTATGGGTGCGGGAGATGTGAGAATCATTGGTGAGGAACTTATTAATGGTTAGTTATCCACATTATCCACAATGTTGTCAACAGGCACTTTGTGATTAGGCTTGGCCAATCTTGTTTACATAACATCTTGGTCATATTTAACAAAAATTTAACCAATACCCATTTTTTACATATTCCAAAAGGATATTTCGATATGTTAATATATTATGTAAAACGTTATCCACATTATCCACAATGTTATCAACAACCTATTGTTAATGATTACGTTACAATATACTCGAAATGTTAAAAAAACTATCGAATTAGGTATTTCGTAGGGGAATTTTCTGTTTATTTAGGTCGTTATGCGTACTTAATAATATATCCACATTTATTATGATCTATGGTATACTTAGGACATCCTATGGTATTAATTGGTTATATTGAAGTAAAATCTACAATTTTAGTTTACATAAAATCTTTTTGAAGGGAACATCTGTTTTATGCATACCATTAATCTTTATCCACAAGCTACATATCCTTTTACATTAGTACCCAATACATTTATTGATACGTATCTTTCCAAGTCCAATGGGGATTTTGTTAAAATCTATCTATTGCTTTTAAGAAGTATGTCCAAAGGTATGCATACCATTACGACAGCCTTTATTGCTGATGATTTACATCTCACGGAAACAGATGTAAAAAGAGCCTTAAAGTACTGGGCATTACATAACGTCATTGCCTTAACTTATGATGATACGGGAGAGATTACATCTATCGCCTTTGACGATTTTAAGGAAGAAAATAAGCAACAAGAGGTTTCAAAACCCCTTCATAAAGAAGTTGCGCTTACCAAACAAAAAGATGTTAAACTTAACCTATCCACCAAACCCCAATATAACATGCTAGAAGTGGATAGCTTCATAGGGCAACAAGGGTATAAACAACTTATCTACATTACACAGAAATATTTAGGAAAAATGTTAACCCAACAAGACATCAATACCCTCATTGGTTTTAATGATTGGCTGGGTTTACCTTTTGAAGTCATTGAACTTCTCATAGAGTACTGTGTTTCCAACAACCATCGAAACATGAGCTATATTGAAAAGGTGGCCATTAGCTGGGCTGATGAAGGCATTAACACTGTGGCTAAGGCCACTTACCGGATTGAAACCTTTAACAGTCATTATTTTAAAGTGATGAAGGCTCTGGGCATTGGTGACAGACAACCAACACCAAAGCAAATCGAATATATGAAAAAATGGACGGATCAGTACGGCTTATCTGTGGATATTATCTTAGAAGCATGTCACCGTACCATGGAAACCATTCACCAGCCTCAGTTTACATATATTGATGCCATACTAAAAAATTGGCAGAAGAACAAGGTACAAAGCAAACAAGATATTGAGAAGCTTGACGCCATACATCATAAAAAATCAGACACCAAGCAACCCACTACCAAGGATCAGACATCTAAGTTTGTTAATTATGACCAACGTACATATAATTTTGATGAGTTAGAGAAAAAAGCGATGGAATTATTAATCAAAGAAACAAACTCGACCTACTAGTTCTACACATTTCGTTTCATATATAGACGGCTTTATTGTTGAAAGGACTGATTAACCCGTGAATCTCAAGCGCTCTCAATATAAGATTATTATGCAGCAGTATGAAGCTAAACAACTTCATATGAAGCATGAAATTAAGAAGAGAAAAGAGGAAATCTATCATAAAATACCATTGATTAAGGTGTTAGATGATGAAATAGCCTCAAACAGTATTGATACGACTTGCTATATCATTGAACATCCTGAAGAATCTGCGGACAAGCTGGAAGAACTTCAAGAGAATAACTTAATTTTATCCAAAAAGAAGTTTCATCTCCTTGTTGAAAATGGCTATTCTGAGAATTATATGCAACCAGAATACGCTTGTCCCATGTGTAAAGATACAGGATATATCGGTCGTGATAAGTGCTCTTGCTTAAAACAAGCCATGATTGATATTGCCTATGAGCAATCCAACATCAAAACAGCTATCCAAGAGGAAAACTTTGATACGTTTTCGTTACATTATTACTCTGACGAAACGGACCCAAGGTATAACTTATCCCCGCTGGAGAATGCTCATATTGTATATGACAAATGTAAAAAATTCGTAGCCCACTTTGATAATACATTCACCAACATGATTCTCTATGGTCAAGCAGGATTAGGCAAGACCTTTTTATGCAATTGCATTGCTAAGGCTCTACTGGATACCTCCCATACGGTCATCTACTTAACAGCCTTTCAGTTATTTAAGTTGTTTGAGGATTATAAGTTTAACAATGATGATTCTAAGGTACCTGATGAACAGATTGAGTCAATTTTTGATTGTGATTTACTCATCATTGATGACTTGGGTACAGAACTCAATACACGCTTCACAGGTGTGGAGTTATTCAACTGTCTGAATACAAGGCTATTGAATAAGAAGTCAACCCTTATATCCACCAACCTGTCCCCCACAGATTGGTCTAAACAGTACTCTGACAGGATTGTATCAAGGATATTTGGTAACTATGAACCTCTAAAATTATTTGGTTCGGATATTCGGCTTAAAAAATATACATAGGATTGAAATATAAGAAATTTAATATTGACTATTTTAATTATAGTGATATAATAGATGAAGTGATGCGCACGTGTGGCTCAATTGGATAGAGCATCCGGCTTCGGACCGGAGGGTTGTGGGTTCGAGTCCTACCACGTGTGTTATTGAAAGCCTATGTTTACGACTGATTCGTATGCATAGGTTATTTAATTAAAAATGTTTAGTATCTATAAAATAAGGCTTAGAAAAGTTCCAGGTATTATACCTGGAACTTATTTGCGCAATACAAATATTTAATGAATAGTTTAATTATAAATAATCACTAGCGTTAATTATTCCGTACAAAAATCTCAAACCACATCATCTATTAGGTTATTGTCATATGCTAAACAAAAATCATCGTTTATTTTTATAACTGATAGGATAAATAGCCTTAAAAATATCATATAATTTTGTCTATGTATTTTTTCATCATCACCAATATTTGGTTGAGTATGGCTATATTTATTTCTTAAATCTAACCCATTATTAAATTGGGATTTATTAAGATAATAGTTGATATAGTCTTGTTCTGGTCTTGAAAACAATAAATCTTCAAATTCAACCATATTTTTATCAGCTAGACAATCAATAATAGTCCTTTCTGATTGAGAATATCTCCAATAGCTAACTACTTCATTATTATATAAATCTTTTAAAATCAGAATGAGAGGTTTATTACTTAAAATTATATATCCATTATTATCAGTTGATAAATATTTATTATCAACAAGCCATTTGACATCTGTGATACAATAATCGGCATATTCATTGAGATTGACTTTTTCATTACATAATAATTCATAATAGCTATCATAAGATTTTTTTGATTTTTCATTATAGCCTAAACCACTTTGGTCGGAAAAGAGTAAAAATGTAACATACTTATACTCATCGCCAACACCATAGACATATTTCTTACTTACTATCGATGGTATGGCTTTATATATAAGGTGTTCAGAACTAATTTCAAGTAACTCAAAGTCAATTTTTCCTTCTTGAACAAACAAAGAGAATTGCTTAAGTACAAACTCCATAGCTGGCATAATATTAGTGCATTTCTCAAGAAAAGTAGAATTTGTTGAAGGCATACTAACCTTAAAATTTTGAACATTAAATTCATTAGAAAGATATATCTCAAAGAACCATTCAATAACTTCTTCAAGTCTAATCCCAATGCTAAATAATTCATTGTAATATCCGGTCAATTGAAGTAATGTTAAAATATTCATTCGCTCAAAGGCTATTCCTTTTCTATAAGCATTTCTTGAAGAAGTAATTATAAATCTCTCAAATACGCCCATCTGATTAAATTTATTAACAAATATACATCTCATCTGTAAATCTACATAGTCAAACAAATAAATAAAATTATTTAATAGAGTTGCATAATCCATATTTTCTTCAAGCCATCTTGTACTATATGTTAAAGTTAATGATTGCCCCTCCATCTTAGTGATAACTTCACTATGCTGTGTTTTGGAAAAATGCACAATTGTTTCCATAAGCATACCAGAATTTTCATTAAACAACTGCTTTTCTAGTTCTTCAACTTTCTTTTTTGATTTCAATAAAGTTCTGTTAGTTATTTCAATTTTATCTTTATTACTTTGAATATTAGCAATCAGTCTCAAATAGTTCAAGTTTGGTTTATCAGAGTTTATATAATTACAAATTATAGTTTCTTTATCTGCATTGCTTAGTTCTTTTGGAAAATATAAAGGCTCTTTTTCATTAATATGTCTTATCTCAAACTTATCTAATAATAGTTCGGCAGATGAAAAATCCTTAAGCATATAATCTCTAATAATCTTTCCAAAGTGTTCTGTAACCTTTTTGTATTTTAATAATTCGCATAGCCATACTTTAGATGAAGTTATAAACTCTCGAAATTTAGCATCTGATATATTTTTGTATATCTTAAATTTTTCAATTAACTCCCAAAAATCACTTGAATACTCTATATCAACATCATTATAAAATGTTATAAAATTGGCAGAGGTTATTGATTTAAAATATTTGGCTATAATTCTCAAATAATATTTAATAATACTTTCGTTATAAGCTTTATCATTAAAATATTTTATAGCATTATAAAGTTCAATTATGTCATTAATATTTACAATCTCTTTTCCTAATTCATATTCTCTAAATAGCTCCTTACTATTTTTCAAATGACAGTTATAAGACATATCACTACTGGAATAATATTTTACTCTTTTCATTATTCACCTACTCACTTCTTAATGGAAAATACGTGCTTACAATACCCACAAATATTTAGAACACATAATTATACTATCAAATAAATCTTTATTATTCAAGAAATATTCTCACTAAAGGCTCTATTACTAATCCTCTTAAATTATATCTAGCAAAAACAGAGCCAGAACATTCGTTCCCATTAGGAAGTGTTATTTATATGATATAGTATTATATATAAGTTTTTTCGTACATGGTAACTTCGGATCAGAGGGTTGTGGATTCGAGTCCTATAGAAAAACCTAGGTTTACAAAAGTGTAGACCTAGGTTTTTTTTATTCTGTTTTTCTACCAACATACAAAGCATGTGCACATGTTTCAATAATAGCAGATTCTTCAGCTGTTTTATCAATTAACTTAATAATTGAATTGTACATTTCTTCATTATTATCTTTTAATTTTAGTATTTCTTCTTCTCTATTGAAACCAAACCCTCTTATTGAACGGATGCATTCTTTCTTGAAACCAATGGAGTGAGTGAGTTCTTCCAACTCTCTTGTTCTTGGATAATATCCCTCTTGAAATCCTTTCGTATCTTTATTAATAAAGACTCCTGAATCAAATACTTGCTTTAGATTCTCTTTACCTACATGACTTGGTGCATAAAAAAATCTATCTATTATTCCAATAGTACCCGAAAGATAAGGAATATAACTAGCAATTATTAAGCCATTTTGTTTTAATATCCTATGTACTTCCTTCAAACAACGTATTCTCTCATCATATTTGGTCAAATGATATAATGGTCCCATTAATAAAACTACATCAAAGCTATCATCATCATATATACTTAAGTCAATAGCATTAACTTCGTTTATTGCTTCAACATTTGTTAATGCCAGTTTATCAATCTTAGCTCTAGCTTGATTTAATAATTCTTTGGATATATCTGCTAAACTCATCAAATACCCTAATTTTGCTAATTCTATGGTATAACGACCTGGTCCTCCACCTAAATCCAATATCTTATCATCATCATTTAAGTACTTCATAATTATTTTTTTAGTTAATTCAAACTCTAATTTGCCACTCGGAGCATCCAACCTACTCCATTCATTAAACTGAGTATAATAAGACTTTACTTTTGAAAAATCTGTCATTAAAATATTCTCCTTTCATCCAACGGAAATTACTTTATGCATATATAAACTTCCCAACTACCTAGCGTGCTATAACTGAGGGTTTTCATAGCATAAGACATTATGAACATCTTCTCAAATCAATGAGTATAAATATTTTTGCACTAAAGGAAAATTGTCACATCACCTTACATATTTAACATATACTACCAATACAAATTTCATTTGTCAAGATACTATTTATTTGAGTTTCCCCTTTTCTTAATAGGACTCAATGATACAAGTTTTCCTGCAAGAATGTTATCCACAGATTGCATAATTTAGCATAAAAATAAGTAAAATATCCGAATCCCTGGTTATAATTAAGTTCCCTCTAACCCATTACAAAAAGGCGATATTTTACTTATGCTTAATAATAACATTTTCTGTAAATCGCCAGCAATAGCTCCTTTAAAAATAATAAAGAGCAATGAAAAGGCTAGGGTCAGCCCTAGCCTAACTTTTGCTTAAATCCTCTGCTTCTTTGCTTATAAAGTGAAATATGTAATTAAAATCCGTTATTTACAATCTAATGTTTTATGTATTCTATTTAATACTTTTGTACACATATATCTTTAGAAAAACATGTACAGATATATGCCTAATATCAAAATTAAATAGCTTTTAGTATATCTGGTCTGTGTTTTCTTCATTAAGGATAGGACCTTATTGCTGTACCGTTCCAACGAATTTCAATGCATGCATTACTTGAAGCTTTTAAATATGCCCCATAGTGACCTTGTGTATGTGTTTGCCAATAAACATGTCCATTAGCAGCATACATAACAAGATTACCATCTGTTTGCATAATTAATTTGTCTACTCTTGCACCGACTGTTCCAGTACTCCAAAGTGCGAATCCAAATTGGTTATACATAACAAGGTTACCATCTGTTTGCATGCGTAAGTAAAACTGACCATTGTGAGATATTAAGAATTGACCTGGCGTTAGAGATTCTCCTGGTCTTAGTACATTCTCTCCATGAGCAGCAAAGCAAGTTGAAGTTGCCATAAGCATAATGAGCAAAGCAATAAGACTTGCAGCTATTTTTTTAGTTTTCACTGTTTGACCTCCTAATTCTTTTATCATTCATTGATACAATTGTATAAATCTAATTCAGAAGCTAAAAAATATGTAGTAGCAACTTTTCAAAGATCACATATGCAATTTAATCAATTGGTTAAATGAAAACTAGTTTTCAAAATTATGTAAGAGCTCTATGCATATAATAGCATTAAACAGATGAAAAAAATGTAAAAATATAAAATCTTAATTAGATATTATATATTATTAATTAAATTTAATATTTATTTAATTTAAGAAAGTATATTCTCTAATTTTAGGATTAAACATTTAATTAAATAAATATTTTAATTCTAATGTGTTTTATTATTACTTGATTAGAACCCATGATAATTAGTAAGTAATCTTAAAGCACATATTGAACTATCAATTATTCGGTTTTTTTGAGTTCTCCATGAATTAGACAGCGGAAAATAAAATCCTCTTGGTCGCTTAATCATATCCCAAAGCCCCTCTGAATTGCGTTGATTCCAAATCCATTGATAATACGGCGTTTCATATGTATTCCAACTCTTAAAACGTTTATATATTGTTAATAACCGTAACCATTTATAGAAATCCTTGGTATCATGTATTGAAACGCTTTTTGTTGGACTTCCCTCATAAATATAATACATCCCGTCTTCTTTATGCATACAATAATCCAACATTTTCTTATCCAGTGTTGGTGAAAGGATATCTTTCTGTGAAGTGAGCAAAAGTATCGTATAATAATTGTAAAAAGGTAGTTTTCTTTTTGTATTGATTTTGAAATAATTGTATTGTGTTTCCATCTCTATATCTGAGTTATAAGTGCCTTCAGCAAATGATGATTGAGTAAAATATCGCCATAACTCAACATGCTTTCTTAATAATGGGTTCTTGGGATCAACCAAAGATAATATCGAAGCAGATACTAAAGGCATAAATATTTCCAGCCACCATCTTGGGTTGTCGTGTTTCTCACAACGTTGGTGCCATATTTCTTCACCTCTTAGTATTGTTTCAATAAAATTGCACACTTTAATCAAGCAAGGATGCTTAGGGTCTAGCCCAATATTCAGACATCGTCTTATCATTTCTTCCGTATACCCGTGAAACTCTCCCCAATAACCTGATTGCGTTTGTGTCTTTTCAATTTCTCTGACAAAGCTATGTTCTAGAACTTTTTCATAGGCACTTACATATGCTTTTTCAGATGGATCAACTTTTTTGAATTCCTTTAACAAGATAAAATATGGAATAGGGTCTGGTTTCATATTAAGCAATGTATCAACCATTAATTGAATGTCATGATTTATTTTTGATCTATCAACCATCAACTTCACACTCCAAAATAAAATAAGTATCATGCACCCATAGTAATACAACATAAAAAATGAGTCAATGTCTATAGATATGTTGTTCTAATAGTTGTTGCATGCATATGTATATCATTTATTGCTAAATGGGCTGTCCCAAATTATAATGCTTTTGAGACAACCCAATTTCATAGGTTCAATAATTTCTATAATAAAATCATCATCATCCATCTACTCTGCTTCAAACAACGTATAACCAAATTCAAAAGGTGTTATGTCTCCTTCTTCTACATTGAGTAAGATAACCTTATGAAACTCAGAAAGTCCTTTGCCTTCTTTATAGGTTCTTATTTCTTTGTACGTTTCATCAGGGTAATCTGCCATGTCTGCAATCTTTGTTTCCGTTTTCACCATGGATTTCCCTTTTTCATCGTTGGATACTTCTGTTATGGTTGTCTCAGCATCATAACTTTTATTATCAATGGTTACCTTTTGTGTCCATTTATTGCCTTCTTCTATAGGCGTCTTTAACACAACATGTTCTTTCATATTGGATTGTGAGAATCGAATGGTTTCATTCTTCACTATTTCCTTAACGGCATCATGGGTAATCACATAAGACACTTCTAAGCTACGCTCTTCTTTACTAAGTCCCTCACCACCACTTACGTCTTCAATTTCTCCCATAAAACTTAATGCCAATTGATGGTCTTCCTTAGTGACCTGATCCACTGTAAGAAGTTGACCATATTCTACGGTACCGGAATAATTAAACGCCATCCCTTCTTGTGCTGGAAAATATTGAGCAAGTTCTTCACTATAAGGTTCATTCATTGTATTGTTGTCATCCGTCGATTCATCATCATTATTTCCTTCATCTGTGTTATCTTCTATGTTTGTTCCATCTTCGTCAGGCACCTTATCTTCATTGTCATATGAATTCAAACCCGTGCAACCGATTAACCCAGCGGTTATGCCTAACATGCATGTAGCCAGTATAATTTTTCTAATAATAGATGTCATCTTTCCATCCCTTTCCATATTGTCTTACGCCTTATAACGTATCATCAAAAAGCCGCGTTATAAAGAATGTCTATTAATCTCACATGTTTAGTATGTGTAGAATGCTACGTATATAGTCACTAAGATATAATCCTATGATGCTTTGCTTATGAACCACCTCCTACTATACGACCTTATTATAGTAGAAAGCTATTAATATAGCATTACAAAATAGTTAAAGTTCTCTTGGAAGCTTGTTACATGTGATATTAAAAAGAGACTTGTTACGTTAGGAAAGTAGCTTCAAGCATCTATTAGAAGATACTGTTTATCATCATTCTAGCTATGTCAACAAAATTTTATTATAGTTAACATCCATCTTATCCAGTAGTTTTCCTTCACGCTCATGACAAGTTAAGACAATAATCTGTCGGTCCAACTGTGCCAGTAATTGAAGGGCTTTTTCTAATCGGTCGTCATCATACTGGGTGAAACAATCATCTAGTATAAGGGGTAGGGTCTCACCTTCTCTAATGACATCAATGATGCTTAACCTTAGAGCAAAGTACATCTGATCCACTGTTCCCTTGCTCAATTTCTCAATAGCCGTTAATTGCAATTGATTGGGTTCGTAGGTTAATACATCCATATTCGGGTTAATCTTAATGTCTGAATACTTCTGGTCCGTAATCTGACCTACTATTTTAGACACTTTTTCATTTAATTTTGGCGCAAAATTGTTTTGAATATCTCTTGATATATTTTCGATGACTTCCTTTGCCATGGTTAGCGCTTTTATTTTATTATCGTACTTATCACGCTGTTGCTTCATTTGGTCTATGTCTTCTTCAATGTCCACTAGGGGCCTCACTTCTTTTTCCAGGTTAACAATTTTACTTTCATAGCCACTGATTTCTTTATTAACCTTAAGGATCTTATCCACTAATTCTTTTTGCTCTTGCTCCAGCTCTTCTTTTGTCTTTTTTATTTGTGGAGGCTGCTCATGGGATTGAGCTAAGGTTGCCCCTAACTCTTCAAGAGAGGTTGTCCCTATTAACTGATGGTACATGGCTTCTTTATAGGTAAGGTCTTGCTGGAGTTGATTATAGAGCATCTTCTTTTCTTTTACCCTTGCAAAATCTTCTTCCGTCCCAGCTTCATACTTAGACCCAATATGCTTAATTTTTTCATCCAAAGTATCCATCACACACTTCATTTCCTCTATTTTCTTATCAATACTCGTCCGTTCTTCTTCTTTTATAGGAATGCTTTTTTGCAGTTGCTTATAATCTTCATAGCGCTCTTTCACATGCAGGATATGGTCTTTACTTATTTCCTCCAAATTCAAAAATAAGGCTATCCAATGCTGTAAATGCTGTTGTTGTTCAAGGTTGCTCTCCTCTAATGCGTTCTTGTTGGTAATTAAGGTGTCATACCGTTTTTTTTGCTCTTCATACCGCATGTTTTGATAGGCTTGCTGCTCTTTTAATTGTCTTAAATCTTCTAAGTGTGTACAGCCATTCTTCTTAAGTAGTATGTCTTGTTTCATGGTAATGTCTTGAATGATTTTTTGTTGGTCTGCTTCCTCTTGTTTAAGTCCGTTTAAAGTTGTTTCTAACCTCTTGAGGTGTTGATTTTCTTTTTTGTTAAGAAGCAATAGTACCAAAACGCCTAAGCCAAAGAGTGCACCTAAGGCTGTTATAACCCATTGTGTCATCATAAACCCTGTACCTAATGCTACAATACAGCCTATACCGCCCATGAACATCCATTTTTTATTTTTCGAAACTTTTCTAGCCTGTTGGTGATAACGCTCTTCTTCTAGAGCTAAGGCAGGATGAGGATGTTGCTTATAGTGTTTTTCATTTTCCAGCTGCTCATAAGCTTTGATATCTTCTATGAGCTGATGACCATCAACTTTCTCCAATGTATCTGGTTTAATGGCTTTTAGTTCCTGTTCAAGGCCTTCATATTCTTTTTTTCTTGATACATAGATATGATAGGTAGATACAATTTCCTCTAACTCAGATAAGTCACTAGGGTGTTTATCTAAAAACTTTAAATGATCGTACTGAGTATATAGCCTCTCTAGAGCTGCCATTACAGTGGAACGCTCAGCTATTAATTCTTCTTGCCTTAATTGATTGACCTGTAATGTATGCACGGCTTTCAGGGCTTGATCAATTTCCTGTAGATCTACCCCCTCATAAGTCTTATAGGTTTCAACAGCTTCTTTCTTCAGTATAATGGCTTCTTGCATGGCCTTTGCTTGGGCATACTGTTTCTGCAATTTTTCAAGATTAATAAGGTCTAGATTCTCCTCATTCTGGGCTTTGGTGGCTTCCAACGTCTTTAATGCTTCTTTACTGGCTAAGAGGGCTTCTTGTTGTGCCATGACTTGCTGCCATACCTTAGCTGCCTTGTCTTTTTCTTCTTTTAATGCTTTAAGCTTCTCAACGAGTTTTCCATAGGGGCTTGTTTTTTTTCGATTGGCTGTTCCAATCTCTCCTAGCTTACTATCTAATTGATTCATAGCATTTTTGACGGATATTTCATCATCTTTGCTTTCACCTAGATTAATGAGCCTGTCTTTGACCTCTTTTACCAGACCTTCACCGGTCTTACTGCTTAATTGCCCAATACTGATGGTATTATTGAAGGTTGATTTATTGATGCCAAGATGTTTCCATGCAGGCTGATGCAGCTTTATGACTTTATCATAATCAAAGGTTTCCGTTATATTTTCTCCTGTTTGATTATCAAACATCTCAATCCCATCGTGACGTTTCATGAAATTTCGCTCCATGCGGTATTCTCTACCACCATGGGTATAGACTAAAATGCCCTTATACTGATTGCTGTTCTCCCAAGGCAGATACTGATCATAATCATCCTCATACTGCTTATTCTTTGTATGGGATTTGTAGAAGCCATAAAACATACCTTCGATGAATTTATGAAAGGTTGATTTACCTGCTTCATTAGGTCCATAGAGCAGGTTAATACCTTTGTCTAATGTTAACACTTGATTTTGATATTTTCCAAAACTGATTAGATGTGCTTTTTTAATATGCACGCGCTTTCACCTTCTCACTCAATAACGCTTGGACACCTTCATACAATGCTTGTCGATTAATCTCATCGTTTAAATCTTGTTCTTGCATATAAGCGATAAATTTGCCTATAACATTTCCTTCATTGTCTTGGCGCAATCTTGTTAAGTCATAATTGGGTTGTGTTTCATCGTAGATTTCTGCATAGGTTATAACCTCTTCTATACGCTCTTTGATGTACGTTTTATCTAATAATTGATCTTTATCCCGTAACCCCTTAAAATACAAGCGATACATGTTATCAGCAGAGCAATCAGCCAAGGCATGCAATGCTTTTGTGATCATGTCTTCTAGGGTCATTTGATGGTCTATGTCTATGGTTAGTGCCATGAATTCCCGCTTGGCAAAAGGAACAAAGCGAACATCCAACAACCCTTTTTCCATGGTTCCTTCTATAAACCCGTGCTGGCCTGTTTCGCTAAAATCCAAAGGCTCAGGACTTCCTGGATAAGCCATATTATGGGCAATAAAATCATGTTTATGAATGTGTCCCAAAGCAATGTAGTCAAACCCTTTTTGAAGGATATGTTCCTTATCTATGGGCAGATATTCCGATTTTTGATAGACATCGCCGTGGGCTAATAAAATATTCATACGCTCTGGGTCTTCAATGGCTAGATCCCGTAACATTCTCTCTTTTATGGTTTTCTTGTTCCAGCTCAGTCCATAGATATCCACATTTAATTCGTCAAAAGATATTTTATCCACATGTGTATCCATGATATACACATTGGTGGCTATATCCATCATGCTGTATTTTGATTGGTTGTTCATGATGGGGTCATGGTTACCAGCTATGATCATCACCTTGGTAGGGGCAATCTTTTGGAGTTGTCCACTTATCTCTTTTAAGTCCCCCATGGTGACATAATCGTCTTCAAATAAATCCCCACTAATAAAAAGAAAGTCCACTTCTGTTTCCATGGCTCGATGTAGTATTCTATAAAAAGTCTCTTTTATCTCATAGCGTCTCTTCTTAGCAAAAGTACTTCCAAAACTAGCTTGCTTAAATTCCATACCAATATGGACATCACCAGTATGTATAAACCGCATGGCAATGGCCTCCTTTCGAACATATATTCTTATTCTATCAGAAAAGCTTGATTTAGAAAAGGATAAGTCACTTGGTTACATAAAAGATTTAGGCGTATAGCCATGCTAGACTCCATATGCAACAAAAAAAGCATGCCTAAGCACACTTATTCACCAAAACTGACGCCGATTAATTTACCTGTCTGAATTAAAACATTTTCCTCATCCACTAATTTAAGCTTTCCTGCTACCTCACCAAGGGGTGTGGCTTTTATGTCATTATTGACAATGGATATTGCATTGCCGTAATTTTCTTCCTTAATGAGTTTAGCTGCATAGGCACCTAACTTGGTTGCTAATACCCGATCGTAGGGTGAAGGTGAGCCACCTCGCTGTTGATGCCCTGGTACGGTTACTCTGGTCTCTAATCCTAATTTATCTCTAATTTCGTCAGCCAAACAATAGGACACAGATGGACATTTTAATTTCTCCCGTTCTCGCTTAACTTGCTTGCGCTTCATGTGAAATTCTTTTTGACTTAAAGCGCCCTCAGCTATGGCTAATATGGAAAAATTCTTGGTTTGATGACGTATACGTAGTGCTTCTAAGACCTTGTCTGTATGATAGGGTATCTCCGGTATGAGAATCACATCTGCACCACCTGCTATGCCTGCATGGAGGGTTAACCAACCGGCCTTATGCCCCATTAATTCTACAAGCATCACCCGGTCGTGAGAATCTGCTGTGGTATGAATACGGTCTATCACATCTGTTGCTATATTCACAGCACTATGAAAACCAAAGCTCTCGTCCGTTCCCCATATATCATTATCAATGGTCTTAGGCAAAGCAATGACTTGAAGACCTTCTTCCCTTAAGAGATTGGCATTCTTATGGGTACCATTACCTCCAAGAACCACTAAACAATCAAGGTTCAGTTTCTTATAAGTCTCACGCATCTTCTGTACCTTATCAATACCATCCTCTTCAATCTTTCGCATTTTTTTAAAGGGTGTGCGGGACGTACCAAGAATGGTGCCGCCGCGAATGAGAATACCAGAAAAATCCTTTGGTGTCATGGTCTGATATTGGCCATGGATTAAGCCTTTAAAGCCGTCTTTTATACCGATAATGGTACAATCAAACATACCATAAGATGCTTTGGCAACGCCCCGTATGGCTGCATTTAAACCTGGGCAATCCCCACCGCTGGTCAAGAGACCAATTCTTTTCTTCACCATCATCACTCCTTAACTCCTTATCGATTCCATTTGAAATAAGGTT
This sequence comes from Vallitalea pronyensis, assembly GCF_018141445.1. NCBI lineage: Bacteria > Bacillati > Bacillota > Clostridia > Lachnospirales > Vallitaleaceae > Vallitalea > Vallitalea pronyensis. The sequence continues at coordinate 74,868 of NZ_CP058649.1, forward strand.
TAATTTTGCGCATATAGACAACCATGAAATAACCAAAACAATAATCATATGCAAAGAAAAATATTTGTGCTAGAGGAATAATCCACCATACATTTGGAATAGGAACAATGGCACGCATAGCAACATAGTAAATGACCAAAAGTATGTTGAATAGGATACCTTTTATCAGTAATTCAATAGCCATGGACACATGTTTTTTATGTGTAAAATTTTCAATGACGTATTTTGCAATACTGTAAAAGCCAAAAAATCCTATGTAGGTTAAAATCTGAATTTTGTCTCCAGCTAAAATAAAAGCCAGCAAGCTCGATGCAATATAAAAACTAATACCACCTTTTAGATTAGTTTCTACAATAACAACACCTATCATTAATGCAGCTAATGCATAGATGACTAAGGTATTGGCTGGAAATACCATACTTAACAATAGCACAATCTGATTCATGGCTAATAAGACGCCGAGATAAGCCAGTTGTTTTGTTTTTAACAGCATGAAATTAAATCGCCTCCTAAGCATTCACATAGGCAATCGGCACAGATTAATTGCGTACAGCACCCACATGTGTCATTACCACCTGCGCCACCTCGATTATATTGATACGCTCTTGATTGATACCCGCTTTGTACATTCTGAAGTCTTGTCAGGTGATTGCGATATTCCATATTATTAGGCTCCATGTTAACGGCTGTTCTGGCGTATTCAAAGCCTTGGTTGGTATAGCCTGTTCCAACTAGACAAACACTCATGAGATAATACCATTCTCCACTCTTGGTGGACATACCATTTAACATCCGAATAGCATCTTGAAAACGTCTGACTTGAATATAACTCCTTACGCTTGTAAACTCAGATGATGAAGATGATGATGAGTAACGGCTATTGTCATTATAATTATAACTGGAACTACCGCCAAAACTGTCATTGGCACCATTCATTAATGTGTCATAAGCTTCTTTTACTTCTCTGAATTTCTCTTCTGCCAAATCATTCAGTGGATTATCTGAATAGCGATCAGGATGGTATTTTTTAGCCAGCTCCCGATAGGCTTTTTTAATGTCATCTTTACTGGCATTACGGTCAATGCCTAATACTTCATAAGGATCTCTCATGTCATTTTCCTCCTAGTATTCTGCGTTTTAGCTTTGCACTGTTTGCAATTGTCTTTATCTAAAATGCTTCTCATTTTATTTTTCATACCCGAGTAGATGATATTATCCAAAATGGTTTTTTCATGAATCAAGGGTAATTTTTCTATTTCATGATCTAAAAAGGATACATTTAATTGAAGCAAATGCTCTGCATAACCTTTCACATCATCTGTTTCACATAACAAAAAGGGATTATAGCTCTTATTTTTCTTATCCCTTTCCAGATCATCATAAGCGTCTAATATATAGATGTATTTGCCCATATATAACCCAATATTATGAAGATAGGTTTTCCAGTTATCGTCTTTATATACCAGTAATTCACCCATAAGACGGCCGAAAACAGACGCCACTTTTTCCACATCGTTGCACTTTTCTTTTTCTAAAGCCTCTAAGGTTTCTAAGGATTCAATGATGACCTTATTTTTATGAGGGTACCGTTTACTGGCTTTTTTATAGGCCCTCTTTAGAGGTGCCATGGCCAGTAGACTTTTGATGGAATGCTCATCTTTCCAATTATCTTTTAGATTATTATAAGCTAATAATACGTTGATGGCGGCAGCATATTGGCTGACTTCATTTTCGATGATGAGTTGCTTATTTTGTGGATGTGCAATGCACCGACTTTGTTTACAATGACTTTCTGGTTCATATAACGAGGTCAATATGAGAATAAGATATGTCATATCGTAATTAAGGGTAAGTCTGCTCAACTGACCATAATTCTTTTTTAAAGCCATACAAAGCCCACAGTAATACCCCTTATAGGTCATATATTCTCTAACTTTTAGTTCCATTTTATCTATCTGTACGTAACCAAACATGCTATGTCCTCTCAAATTTGTATAATTTTACCGTTTTTAACGTTTATTGGTATAATATACTTAAGTTTTTGTTCATACTATCCGATATAAGAATCGTATAAGAAAAGTATTTCTTAGATAATAAAAAAGCATACCAAGCATAAGCTAAGGTATAAATCTTTTCTATATTATCTCAACAGTATAAGTATATAGGAAATCCAGTAAAACCACAACACCGCAAATGTGAATTTTTTGTGTACATTTTCTTTGTATTCTTATCAAGGAATAGTTCTAATATAAAACACATAAATATGACACGCTATATCAAAAAGTATATATTTAGAACATCATACTCTATAATATCTCTTTTAGTATCTACAAAAAAAATTTTTTTTACCCTAGATATAACATATTTTTAGGGCTAAATCGCTAGTATACTAACTTTAAATATAGCAAAATTTCACTATTATAGTTTTTAATGAAATTATCCCTTGCTTTTTTCTCCAATTATTGTAAAATAGGTGTTGTAGCAGATAAACCTTATACTAAAAATATAATAAAGTAGGGTGATGAATTATGGCAAGTATTGATAGCTTCAAAAAATATACCGTTAATAAATCAACTCCTATTCCTTTATATTTCCAATTTAAAAATATTTTGATTGAAATGATGAAGGATGACGTGTTAAAACCAGGAGATATGATCCCCACGGAGTTTGAGTTATGTGAAATTTATGGTATAAGCAGAACTACTATTAGACAAGCCTTAACAGAATTAGTTAACGAAGGCAAGTTCTATCGTGTAAAGGGTAGAGGTACTTTCGTTGCTCAGACAAAGATTAAACACGATTTTACCAAAAAAGTGAAAAGCTTTAAAGATGAAATGTCAAACCATGGCTATACCCCTAGTACTAAGGTTTTAGAATTCAAGGTAGTCCCCGCTACCCCAGAAGTTTCATCTGCTTTAGGTCTATCACCAAATGCAGACGTTATTTACTTAAAGAGACTTTTATCGGTTAATGATGAACCCATTAAAATCTCTCAAACCTATTTACCTTATTCATTTTGTAAACAAATACTTGATTACGACATGCACGAACACTCACTATACAGCATACTATCTGGCAACATTAACACAAAAGTGTATAAGGTATTAAAAGACATGGAAGCCGTTGTTCCTACCAAGGAAGATTGCGAATTACTTAGTATTAACAAAACAACTGCTATTCAGTTATTCCATGTAAAAGGGTTTAATAAGTTTGAAACCCCTGTTGAATACACGATCTCTCGGTATAGAGGTGATAAAAACGTATTCCAAGTGGAACAATTTGTATAGAAAGAAAGCATAAGGTTTACACATAAATAGCCTCAGGTTTATCCTGAGGCTATCCTTCTGTTACATGGATTCTTCCATACAACTCTATTTTATCTTCTCATATACCCCGACCGATTGAACGTACAGTTAATATTCTAACCTCTACAATCTATTGACTAGATATCCGATACAGGTGTATGCCCTGTCATCCAGTTTAATTCACTATCCATAACAAACTGACTTGCATTAAAACCACTTTCATCCCATTCAGTGAAATCTCGTATGCATTCATAAAATCCATCAATGGTTTCTTGATTCTTATGGGTTAGCAGCTCATCAATAAGCGCCATGATGTTCTCAGGCTTCTCTTTCACCTCATTCAGAATTCTTAAAAACCATTTATGGTAGGGATATAGCACTTCATTATAAGCAAGAATAAGTCGTCCCCCAAATAATATCAAATTGGACACCGCATGGTTCAAGAGGTATGCATTATCGTGCTTGAAGGCTTCATAACTGTACCATCGCCAAGCTTCAAATTGTGCATAAAACCTCTTGATATTACTTTCCTTTTTCTCCACAGGATATTGGGTAATCTTTTGTATTAATCCTTGCAGATTTTTAATTTTAGAATAGAGAATAACCGCACCATCAAAAGCAAATCGAGCCGGTTCACTTCCCATCTCAGCAACTTTCTCCATAAAACTCACACTGATGTATTTCCCATCCACATAACCATCATCGTATGTACATATATCATTATTCCAATAGGTCACTTCCCCTCGTTCAACCTTTTGCTTATAGTCTGCTTCAGTGGTTATAATCATGATATCCACATCAGACTCTGGGGTCTCAAAGCCATGAGCAATGGAACCTGTTAACAATATACCTAAAATGTCCTCGTTGGTTTTTAAATGCTCCAACATCTTTTTTACGGTTTCTTCATGATGTTTATACATAATACCTGACCTCCTATGTACTTATGACATTATCTTATAAGATAAATACATAGGATTCAAGTATAAATCCAAAGAATTGAATTAATTTGCTCTAAAAGTCCATATAGGTATTATCTTTTATGTGCTTTTATAATGACATTTTGGTTATGACTCCATACCACATCCACTTGGTCAAACCCCACTTTATTAAGCAATGCAATTTGATGCTCTAGTGTAAAAGGGATATCAATATGGCATAACGCTGGACGGTTCACCTTCAACTGATGATAGCGCTCTATCAATTTTCTTTCTTCTTCTTCGTCAACAACATAATCACCCTCAATGTATAAACCACCATTCGATAGCCCTTGGTATATTTTCTTGTAAATATGTCCTTTTTCTTTTTCCAAGAAATGATGCATGGTCATGGAAGATATGACATAATCATATGTCTGCTCTTCATATGGATAGGTACTATAAGAATCCATAATTAATGTTATTTGGTCTAAGTGCTCTGCATAGTTCTGCCTGAGGACCTCTAACATGTCATGGGACAAATCAATGCCAGTAACCTTAGCTGCTGGACACCTGTTAAAAATACTCTTTAATTCAAGGCCTGTGCCACATCCAAGGTCTAACAGTGTTACCACGTTATCGGTCTTATGCATAGGTGAGGCTAGCATGTTGTAATACTCATGAAATTTTGCCACTGTTCTTGCCATGTGCTGTTCATAAGACTCTGCCCTGTTATTAAAGAATTCCCCCATTTCTTCCACTTTGTCAAGGTCACCATTAAAATCATACGTCACACCTTGACGCTCCATACCTATTCCTTCATACAAACCTTGGGCAACCTTATTATATAGGCTGGTATCGCAATGTAAATACTGTTTACCTTGCTCTGCATACCAAGACCCTATAGCGTTCATAAAAACCTTGCTATACCCCTTTCCTCGGTGTTTTTCGTCTATGGTAATATAGCGTAAGTAGGCATTGTTTTCTGGTGAACCCCATATAGCTAAATCTGTCGCTTCACCATACCCTATGACCTCATCTTCCTTATCGCGTAATACCAGAGAAAACTTGGTACGTTCATCGCCCTGCTCCACCATAAGTTTCACTTGATGATCGTTACTCACTTCTAACTGGCACATATCCCAAACATAATACACGTTCTCATGGTGTACCATTAAACCATATTCAATAAGCAATTTCTTTACATGATCCATGGATTCATGTAATTTCCCATGTCGAGCATAACAGCTCATACCTGCAATATGGTCAAAAGCAAAAACCTTCGTCATACCCTTGTCATTAAAATAATTGAAAGCCTCTTCTAAAAGCGAGACCCCTGCCTCATGACATTCTGGGTTAAAATACAGATGTCTTATATTACCTAATTCAGGCTCTATGTGTTTTTCTCCTTGTTCGTCATAGTGTATGCCAGCTAAACCATATTGGATAAAACCAACCATGTGGCCTTTTTCATTCACATAAGCTTGTATGGATTGCTCTTGATAGATGGGACATCCCTCTAGTGTCTCATGCCATAGGCACGCTGAAAATTGTTCATAGGTTGTAGGCAGCATGTAAGGTATCTGCCCTTCAAATCTTTTCATATAATTATAGATTAAATAATCGTTGCTTGGATTAATTGTAATGTGTTCCATTGTAATATTCTCCTTTTGCTTCCTTCATATTTTATTAATTAGAATCTTGATTACTTAGGATAGAAGAGTAAGTCACTCCTCTATCCATCTACTTACAATGCAGTATGCATCTCCATATTAAGTAATCGCCCTTTTCATTCAAGCACGAATGATATCCCCAGATCGCATACACTTTGTACACATATAGACACGCTTCGCTGCGCCATTCTCCATGATACGTATACGCTTAAGGTTAGGCTTCATCTTACGATTACTTCTACCACTTACATGTGACCTGGTCACGCTTATTTTCTTACCAAAAGTTGTTTTTTTATCACACTTATAACATCTGGCCATTTTTATCTTCCTTTCTTGTTGGTTCTTCACCATTTTCTATGTTGTTATTGATTGGGTTAACATTCATGTATATCCTCTAATACACTGGCTATACACCTCCTTTCATATGTGTAAGCTTGTATTAAAACCTTTAACTTTCACTACCTTCATCTGTCCTCTAACCCTGTCTTATAAAAAAACATCAAAAAAAAGCATGCCTAAGCATACTTTTCAACACAAATTAAGAGTACAAAGCGACTATGTCGCGTCTTGTGAAGCAAGTTGTATCGTTAGGAAAGTACCCTTAACGCATATGAAAATGCTTCTGTTTCATATGCTAAGTTCAAGGACTTTCCTATAAGAAGAATAAAAGGTAATCGATATGCATCACATAACCATTACCTCATTAACGCTCCCTATAAAAATGAATGTCATTAATAATACATTCACTGATCAAAAATAAAAGGCATCTTAAAATAAGATACCTGATTTTAGCTTCTACGTTTTATCTAAGCCAACTATTGAGTTGAAATAATATGATTATCCTTATTTTAGGTATTATTCAAAAAAGTACACTGAATAGACCTTTTCACAGTTATAAAATTCCATAGGCTATTTTATCTGCAAGGTTAGTCCATATACTTCTTGAATCCATTATTCAATTTGATGAATTATCCTAAAATAAGTACGTATCTTCTCAAAACAAAAGTCCTCCTAAATCATAATACATATAGTATACAAGTTCTGTCTAGCCTTGTCAAGGGATTAGCATTGACAGGTATATTAAGCCTTTAATGTGTATCTTCTACCTCATTATGCCATTCCCAGCTGCCTACATAGGTGAATGATTCATCCTTGATATCATCTTTTTTAAGCCATTGCCCTTTTAATCCTTTTTCATTGGCCACATAATCAAAGTGAGCTTTAGCAATGCCCATATCATTAAAACTCATCATAAATTTTTGCTTTTTGTTTGATGGTGTGGGCATATTGACATTATAAAAATCATAGGTCTTATGGGATTTTAGGATACGCCAAGGCTGTTTATTGGATGCTGATGGTGCTAGTCGAACCATATGCAGCACATCCGCATATGGACCAGCTTCTTTTATGGATAACGGTGTATTAAAATCCTTATGAAAAAACAGTTCTTTCCATGGTTTTCGTTGATCTGCTTTGGATAACTTTCTTGTCAGCTTTTCGAAACCTCTTATGTTGCCACCATAACCTATGGGTGAAACCATGACTACTTGTTCGTTATCTTTTAGAGCAATCATCTTCATGGCATCTTTACTGTTAAATGTACCCCCTAACCAGCACGTGCCAAGTCCCAGCTCTGTCGCCTTAAGTATAATGCCTTCAAAGGCATAACCAAATTCTACAGCTGCATCATAATCGTCCATTAATTCTTTATTGAGTATACCTATGATAAAGGTTGATGCACCTTTAATCATACCATAAGTACCTAGCTTCATGCCTTCTTCCAGTTGAAAATCAATCAAGTCAAATCGAAAGTATTGTCCTCTTAGATTGTCCAGTACTTCTCTCATGATACCTTTTTTCTCTTGTTCCACAGCTTTCTTTGTATACGTTCTAACTGAACGTCTTATCTTGATTATGTCTGTGGGTGATGTATTGAAGATCATGATATAACGCCTCCTAACTTGAATCATTTAAACCTTTTTATCATTATCCTATAAAACAAAGCATCTGTATACGCATATTCATAAAAATAGACGAATATTCTATAAAAAATATCCGCCTATCCTATTTTTTTCTTATTTAATATATTCTAGGAGTAATTGAAGGGTATTCATCATACCTTGAATGTGGGTTCTCTCCATACCGTGAGATGCATGAACCCCTGGTCCGATAAGGGCTCCTTTTACATTATTGCCTGCTCTTAATGCGGCTGATACATCGGACCCGTAACGTGGATAAACATCAAGGGCATAATTCAGCTTATGCTCTTTGGCTAAGTCCACCATGCGATTAACCATATGGTAATCATAAGGACCTGAAGAATCTTTGACACATATGGAGACATCTCTTTCCGTACAACTCAAATCATCACCCATAGCCCCCATATCAATGGCAATCAGCTCACTGACATCTTCTGGTATGTAAGATGATCCATGACCCACTTCCTCATAAGTGGAGATGAATATGTTAAGGGTTTTCTCAGGTACAATCTGGTAATCCTTGATGTACTTTAACAAACCAAATAAAATAGCAACCCCTGCTTTATCATCCAGATGTCTTGACTTAACAAAACCATTCTCTGTGATGCTAACCCTTGGGTCAAAAGCGATAAAGTTTCCAACTTCAATACCTAATTTTTCTACATCTTCTTTCGATGACACGATCTCATCAATTCTAATTTCCATATTTTCTTCACTGCGCTTATGCTCTGCTGCATCGTTATACACGTGAACGGAAGGCATGGTCGTTAGTATAGTACCCTCATAGACTTTATCATCCCGTGTAAAAATCTTGCAGTATTCCCCTTCAATGCTGTTCATCATATAGCCGCCAATGCTGGTAAATCGAATGGTACCACTGGCTTTTATGGATCGTACCATAGCACCTAAGGTATCTGCGTGTGCCGATAATCCAAGTACCTCTTTACTTTTACCCTTTATGGTGATTATACCGCAACCTTTGTTGGTAAACGTCATGGTATAACCCAGTGAGGCCGCCTCTTCTTTTAATAAAGCCATGATGTGATGGCAGAACCCGCTTGGACTTTCTGTCTTCAATAATTTTTCAACAGTCTCTAATACGTACCCCTTATAATGCTTCATACAAACAACTCCTTCTCTCTTTATGATGTGTGTTATGACTTCTTGTGATGATCAACCAACCCGGTTACATGTCTTTGGGTTGGGATTGTAAGTTCTCTGGGTTAATGATGTTCACATCCATGTGTGGATATGGAATGGAAATATTTTCATTGTCAAAAGCGATCTTCATCTGTTCGATGAGGTCAAATTTGACTGTTAGGTAATCTTCTGTCTTGCACCATACAAGAACTGCAAAATTCACAGAACTATCCCCATGCTCAACGATATTAATGTATGGCTCTTTATCTTTCATCACCATTGGATGCTGGTCAATAACCTGACGTATCACGCGTTTCACCTCATATGTATCTACTTCATAAGCCACACCAAAGATTAAATCAACACGTCGTATATGCATGGTGGAGTGATTGATGATACTGTCGTTGGATAAGCCCCCGTTAGGAATGGTAATCACCTTATTGTCCCTTGTTTTTAAGGTGGTATAGAATACCTGAATGTCTTCTACAATACCTTCATGCCCATGAGCTTGTTCCTCAATAAAATCCCCTACTTTAAATGGTCTAAGCAATAAAATCAGAATACCGCCTGTAAGGTTGCCCAGACTTCCTTGTAAAGCCATACCTAGCCCAATACCTGTTGCACCAATAATCGCTAATAAAGGCGCTGTTTCAACACCCAAATTCTGTATAACCATGACGATTAGCAATGCTTTTAATACCAAGCGTATAGCGGATATAAGAAACCGGGTTAAGGAAATATCCACCTTTGATTTGGTAAAAAACTTTTCTAACATTTTCATGGCGTATTTGATGACTTTTAACCCCACAAACAGCAAAATGATACTGATAACTATTTTTAGGCCGTATGTTGTTAAAGCCGTTACGATGTTCAGTTTAATGGTATTCCATTGTAATGTTAACTGATCCATGTATATGTCTCCTCTCTTGTCTTGATGTATTTATAGGCTAATCCCTTTCACATGTTACTTTAATGAATCTATGGGATTATCTTACCTTAGGATGCTTCTTGTTCTTGGGTGGAGGTTTCTTCTTCATCCACTTGATCATGATCTTGTAATAAAATAAGGGGTGAAATATCCTTCCATTTGGTCATGGCAACATCCTTGGTATACACCTTATCTAAATAAGCATATTTAATGTTGAATACATATTCTTCACCATTACTCAACTTCAACGCAATGTATTTTCCATCATAGGAACAATATATAAGCTTTACACTTTCCTTATCCTCAATTATCTTACGATGCACCAATTGATCCATGATGACTGCTTGGTCGTCTTTGGAGAGGGCATAGATTTTACCCTGTACAGGGTCATCTGTTATGGTCTTAAGATTGAACCCTGGATGATTGACACTAAAAGCATACAAATCACTGATACCTGTTTCAATAATACGCCAGCCCTCATCACCTTTTTCCAATGCAAAGCGTTCGTAATCTTGATAATAGGTCGTTGATGATGCCATGACAAAGGCATACTGTCCATCTGTGTTCATATACCGTATAAAGACGTCTCCATTAAAATAAGCTGCAATCTGCTCCTGTATGGTTGTATCGTAAGTGACTTGGTTTGCCTTAGGTGTATCAAATGTATATGCACCATAAGCTGTATCATCCAAAAATGCATATGCATCTTTTCCTACTAACGCATAGGTTTCATCCACTTCATAAACGATTCTATACGCCTTTTTACCATAGTCAAAGCGTATGTCCATTTTTTGATACACTTCTTCTGGTATATCTAATTGTGCCTTAATGATGAGATCTTCTATATGCAGCAGTTTATTATCCTTATAGGCATAGGGGTAGTTGCCAAACACAATATAGGTCTCTTGAGGTAAGGCTTCTAATGCGTCTAGTAATGCTGTACAATAGGTTTCAATCTTACCAAGGACTAATTTGTTTTTTTCATGCATAACATCTTCTTTTGTAAATCTTTTAAGATAACGTCCATAAGTTTCAAAAATCTTATCCACATGTGTATCATCCGTTACAATTAATAGGTGTTTTATTAAGGCTTGCTCTCCTAAGAGCAAATCTTTTAGAATCTCCTCTATGTGGGCTGATGTTAATTGATCTGTTTGATCCATGATGGTGATGGCTCTTTTGGGTGTATCTTCTTGTTGTTGATAGATGCCATAGAGCTCATTGCTCCGTGCCTTACTCATGTCTTGCATCTCTTTGGCAAAAGCTTCTTGATTGACCTTAAGCACAACATCCACTTGGTCAGTTAAGGGATTAACTGCTTCAATGCCCATGATGGGGGGAATGTGAAAATCATCTAAGGACACCTGAAGTAAAGACGCCTTAGCTGTCAACTTATCCAGTAACTTATTTTCTAAGGCATGAGGCAGAGCTAGCAAATCCTTATCCCTTAAGGTAATATGCTTAAAAACCAGATGGATGGTTCTATCCGTTGTTTCAAAGGCAACATCCATGGCAATGGGCACATATAGACCACGTATAATCATGTTTATATAAGCTTTTCCTTCTGCTGTGTTGATATAACCATCTTGAATTCGTTCTTTTTCAGAAAGCTGCAGTCCTTTTATCCGTTCGCTAAACATGGTACTGACCACATCACTTGGTATCTTAATGGTTACGCTATCACCTTCTATCTGCATAATGCTATGGATATCGTTTTTAAAGTAGGTTTTCATAGGCAGTTGATTAAATACCACTTGAAACCTGGCATGATGCAAATAGATAAATAAACTGGTAATGCATATTACAAGTACACCAAATACACTTGCCCCTATTATCAGTGCTTTTTTATATTGGAAATTAATTTTTTTCATCGATATATGACAGGATATTATCCTGTTCCTCCTAACCCTTTATCACCCAATTTTTAACTGTTCAAAACTATTCCATACTATTATATAGCCTGCCTTGCCATAAAACAAGTTACCATAAGGAAATTCATTATATGTTCACAAATCCCTACAGATTTCTTGATTAAGTTAAGTCCACTACCATCATCTATTCATAAATGTCCAGGGTATATAATCGTCAATTTATTACGATTATAACCATATAATCATAAAATAAAACCATGGTAGATGAGGTTGTCTTATGATGTCTTGTTAAGCCAATACATCCTAAGACAGCCTTTACATAATCCATGGTTTTCAGTGAAACCCTTCTGGGTATTCTTTTCTTATAGCAAATCCTTAAATATCACAGTTATTGACTGTTCTTGGGAAAGGTATGACGTCACGAATATTGCTCATACCTGTCACATACATGATAGCCCTTTCAAACCCAAGCCCAAAACCAGCATGGGCCACACTGCCATACTTACGTGTATCAAGATACCAGCTATAATCTTCTTTTTCTAGACCCATTTCATCCATACGAGCTACGAGCTTATCATAGTCATCTTCTCTCTGGCTGCCACCAATGATTTCACCAACACCAGGAGCGAGAAGGTCCATGGCTGCTACGGTCTTATTGTCATCATTCATCTTCATGTAGAAGGCTTTAATATCTTTTGGATAATTAATCACGAATACAGGCTTCTTATACACTTTCTCTGTAAGGTAACGCTCATGTTCTGTTTGAAGGTCAATGCCCCATTTCACAGGAAACTCAAACTTTTCATCGCTTTTTTCTAAAATGTCAATGGCTTCTGTATAGGTAATACGCGCAAACTCGTTATTTAAGACATTATCCAAACGAGCTATTAAACCTTTATCAACGAATTTATTGAAAAACGCCATTTCTTCTGGTGCATTGTCTTTCACAAAACGAATAATATGCTTCATCATGGCCTCTGCCACATCCATATCATCCACAATATCTGCAAATGCCATCTCCGGTTCAATCATCCAGAATTCTGCCGCATGCCTTGGTGTGTTGGAATTTTCCGCTCGAAATGTAGGCCCAAAGGTATACACATTACGAAATGCCATGGCATAGGTTTCTACGTTCAACTGGCCGCTCACCGTTAGATTGGTCTCTTTTCCAAAGAAATCTTTCTTGTAATCAATACTGCCTTCTTCTGTCTTAGGCAGGTTATTAGGGTCCAGGGTACTGACACGGAACATTTCACCTGCTCCCTCACAGTCACTACCTGTAAGAATGGGTGTATGCACATAGACGTATCCACGACTCATAAAAAATTCATGTATGGCTTGAGCCACTAATGAACGGACACGAAAAACAGCTGTAAATGCATTGGTACGCGGTCTTAAGTGCGAAATGGTGCGGAGATACTCAAAGGTATGACGTTTCTTTTGTAAGGGGTAATCCGGTGAAGAGGCACCTTCAACGGTCACGCTTGCTGCTTGTATTTCAAAAGGCTGCTTTGCATCAGGTGTTTCAATGAACTTACCCTTAACAATAATAGCAGACCCTACATTCAACTTGGAAACTTCCATAAAATTGTCTAACGTATTATCCATGACGATTTGAATATTCTCAAAGAATGTACCATCATTGAGTACAATAAATCCAAATGCTTTGGATGCTCGAACACTTCTAATCCAACCAGACACCGTTATTTCTTGATTCACATACTGGCTGGTATGTCTAAATAGCTCTTTTACTGCCGTATATTTCATAACAGTTCTCCTTCCTACTTACTTTCTATATGGTATTATACCATAGTCATGGACATTATTTTAACACTAAATACAGGATAAGTAAAATAAATCATTTTGGTGTCATGAATCCTCTTATTTTTTTAAATAAATTGTGTTATACTCATCATATCATGGTCTATAATGATATCGAATTAAGGGAGGAAGGAATATGGATCCAAGAATCGTTAAACTGGCAAAAAACTTAGTGAATTACGCTGTTAAGGTAAAAGAAGGGGACAAGGTACTGATTAATCAAATTGGTCACAATACAGACCCTATTGCAAAGCAACTGATTAAGGAAGTATACGCAGCTGGTGGTGTACCTTTTATTAATTTTGAAAACGAGTCCATCAAACGGGAACTTTTGCTTAACTGTACCAAAGAGCAAGTGGATATTATAGCAAAAAGAGATGCTACACTGATGAAAGAGATGGATTGTTTCATAGGTGTGCGTTCAGATGATAACAACAATGAGTTAAGTGATGTACCCACTGAGAATAGAAAATTATATGAAGAATATCACTTTGGTCCCGTTCATCACAAAATTCGTGTACCTCATACACGCTGGGTGGTTTCCCGTTATCCCAGTTATGCCATGGCACAACGGGCAAATACCAGCTTAGAGGATTTTGAAGACTTTTATTTTAATGTATGTAACTTAGATTATGCAAAAATGTCCAAAGCTATGGATGCTTTGGTCAACCTTATGAACCGTACGGATAAAGTAAGAATCATTGGTGAAGGTACGGATTTATCCTTCTCCATTAAAGATATTCCTGCTATCAAATGTGATGGCCAAGTCAATATTCCAGATGGGGAAGTCTATACGGCACCTGTTCGTGATTCCATTAATGGCAGACTTAGCTATAACACGCCTGCTGTTTATCTTGGTTATACTTATGAGAATATCGTATTCGAATTTGAAAATGGTAAGATTGTAAAAGCAACCGCCAACAACACAGAAAAAATAAATGCTGTACTTGATACAGATGAAGGCGCTAGGTACATTGGTGAGTTTGCTATTGGTGTAAATCCTTATGTGATTCACCCTATGAAAGAAACTCTATTTGATGAAAAAATCATGGGCAGTATCCACTTAACGCCTGGTAATGCTTATGATGATGCAGATAACGGCAACCGTTCAACGGTTCACTGGGATCTTGTGTATATCCAAACACCTGAGTATGGTGGCGGTGATATCTATTTCGATGACGTGCTCATTCGAAAAGACGGCTATTTTGTTCATCCTGAACTCGAGTGTTTGAATCCTGAAAATTTAAAGTAACTATAAAAGTCGGGGCTGTCTCATAAAAAGCAATTTTGTTGGCTAGAAGTCTCTGGCAACTATAAGAGGTTAAGCTTTTCAGACCCCTAAACGTCCGTGTTTAGAGGGTCTGCGCTTCGCCGTCCATGGCTACGCTTTACGCTTAACCTCTTATAGTTGCCTACGATATTGACGTTATTTTGCTTTTTTGAGACAGCCCCATTTTATGAATCTTCTCTTACTCTTTAATAAACATAAACAAATTGTTCATATGGAATGGGTCTTCTTAACGTACCAGTAAAAACTTCTCTGCTACTATAATCATAACCACTGCTGTATTCATAATAATAACCATCATCGAACTGACTCAATACAGCTCTTACCTCGGGTACTTGATTATAATCAGGATCATTATGATGAGGAGGACATGTTACAAAATAAGTAAGCACTCTGCCGTCTGCTAATCTAACCCTGATATCAAACTCACCCATTTTGAAAGGGTCTTCGTCGGGATCAGGTGGCGGGGTGGTCACACTAATTGATGTAACTTTTGTTTTTTTCTCCACTGTTTTATAGGGAACGTAATCGGATACTACTTCATATACATCATGACAAAAACCTGCATATAGGTTACAATACATAGCTTCTGGGGGTGCATTATTAGGGAAAGAATAAACGGTACCCTTGGTTATGGAATAGGAAGAACTCTGGGCATTATTGTTGGTAAGGGTGGTGCTGACGGATGCACTTACGCCTACCTTTGCAATTTTAAAACTAGCTGATGCCTGCGTATTAACGCTCCACGTCACAGAGCTGCTTCTTGTTGATGTGTAATTTTCTGTTACGGATTTTGTCTGTCCATTGTATAAGCTAAAGATATATTGTGATTGATATAGTTCTAGGTCCGTATGGGTACGTTTAATATGTCGTATACGGAACTTATATTTTTGTCCATTACTATCGGTCTTAATGGTATACCCATCTGTGGAATTTTCATTATAGGGTACTCCAATATAGATGTTCTGACTCTTTTCTGATAAAGGATTCATAGGTCTAACTTGTAAGGATTGGGACACAGTTATGCTACGGTTGTTGTCATATGAATGCGCATATACAGGTAATGATGTGCACGTTAGCATGATAGCTAAAAATAAAACATAAACCTTTTTCATTGTAACATCCCTTTCTTCATTTGACTTAATAACACATCAACGCGATATAGTGTTATTAAACAAATTATACCATCTTTTTTCTTATTATTCAATTATTGTTTCATAATCTTCATTTTTTCTTATTATTTGATATTTAATGTACAATAGTCCATTACAGTAAATCTTCATGCATTGCTTATTATTTAAACAAATAATCAAAAAGGACTGTACCCATTGGGTTAGCACGCTGATTGCGTACAACTTCCTAATGGGTACAGCCCTTACGCTTATTTATTTTTATTTTCTTATAGATCATCCATGATGCTAAGAAACTGTCTTATATTTAAATCGAAAATGCCCTATAATTTTCCCCCGTTCTTGCCAAGATAACAGTTTATCCTCTTCTCGTGGGTAATCGTAGGCATTGTGAATCACATAAGGCACACCGTCTTTTCTTCGTTTATTAGAAATCACCGCAATATGGTCTGGCCGTGACAAAATAATGATATCCCCACCCTGCCACTCTTTGAGGTTTTCTTTATCATAAGGTATAAGTTGAGTGGTTAG
This sequence comes from Vallitalea pronyensis, assembly GCF_018141445.1. NCBI lineage: Bacteria > Bacillati > Bacillota > Clostridia > Lachnospirales > Vallitaleaceae > Vallitalea > Vallitalea pronyensis. The sequence goes on from NZ_CP058649.1 coordinate 91,448, forward strand.
CTTGTCCATATACTTTTTAAAAAATTGATGTTGGTTCTTTACTCTTCGAAAGTCAATATTCGGGTCTGGTTGATTAATTCTTGGATAGTCATGGGTATTCATGGCAATGTCTTGATCCATGTCATCTTTTAACAGATAACCTGCATGTTTAAAAGCTCGCCAGATTACATCTGTACAGACGCCTTCATCTTCTGGGGGATAACCGCCCTGATAGTATTCACTGCGATAGGTGGTATGATTTTTTACTTCTAACCGAGCACCTTCAACAATATCGGTCTTATCATCCAGTCCATCTCCGTCCATATCACTGTAACAAACCAAGGTTTCCACTTTTAGAGCAGGACGAAACAGATACAACATATCCCCATATTTCCACTGATTGTACCCTCCAATACTTACAACAAGCAACACCAACAACCCAATTTTAGATACCCTTCTCCTCATTTTTCCACCTGATTTCGTATTGTATTACCATTATGATACCACAATACGGTGGTTATAAAAATTAAAGTACCATTAATAAATGAATACCGCTTGATGCCCAAAGGATTCCCACCCTGCTTTAAAGGCCTCTAAATGCCTTTTTAAGACCATGTTCTTGGATGGGTCATTGAAATAGACATACCCCTTATCATAACCGATTATAAGGACTGCATGTTGCGTATAGGACATCTCTACGATTCCATGAGATGTTTGCCATTGATGAATAGAAGCATCTGGCACTTGCTGATAGATATTGGGGGATATGACCCATACAGGATAACCTTTGCCTACGTAATGAAGTACGTGTTCAAAGTCACTTCCCGTAATATCCAATACCTTCCCAGGCATATAGTGATTGGCTAATTGAGCAATGGGCTCGTGGTAGACACCATATCCTTTGTTGTTGGCATTAGCCATATCACCGACAAACCCATAATGGGCATTGCCAAAACAAATCATACCATCTGTTACTTCATAAGGTGCAGGGTCTTTCTTTACTTCGTCTGCCAATTGAAGCTTATCCACTTTGTCATCTAAATAATAATTTAAAAGCATACTCAAGCTAGTTACTTCACAGCCTCTAGGCAGTTCAGGCTTTTGAGGTATAACAGGTACACCTGCTATGTGAATGGACTCCGGTTTTTTACCAGCATACATGATGGTATATTGTCCTTCTTCTTTTTTTAGAATGGTACTCTGTTTGTGCTTATCTGTGGCTAATAATGCATCTGTTAGGGTATCATAAGAGCCTGAATAATGACCCTGTCCTATGAGCTCATAGCCTTTTTTGGTATTTTTATTATCAAAAATCAATTCAGTGTAGCGTGTTTTTCTTATATCTTTTACCATACGCTCGTCTAAAACATACGTTTTCATTTGCTGGGATGGTCCAGGGGGCGTTTTTACTTCATCGAATAGGTAGTCCTGTCGAACTATTTCTTGAAGCAATACCTTCGACCCAGTAGGAGATGAACGGATGTCTTTTTCCTTACGAACGACGCTATAGGCAATCTTGTTATCCTGCCACTGAATATCGTGGTAGAACCTGCCTATGGGTGCTTTTAATTCATCGATAACTTGTCCCCTATCATCCAAGAAGACAAGTGCATGATACAAAAAGGTCATGGTCCCATCAAGTTTCTCCATGGTATCCTTCATATGATAATAACCCACCACAATCTGATTGTTATAGGTACCAAGAATATGATTGCTTACTTCTTCTCTGGATTCCACACGTTGTTGAATGATGTATTTATCCACGGTAAGACCGTCTACTTGTCGATTGATACGTGGATGGGTATCCTTTTCCCAAAATAAGGCGGATTGATTATCTGTCACATATATTTTTCTTGTATCATAAGGCATCTGGTCACTTATTAGATTCACAAGGCCTTCTTTTAAGTTTACTTGATAGTAAGCACCGTCGCTTAACAATTGAAGCATTCGTAGGTCCTCTGTCACCGTTATGTACCGTCTCAGCTCTTTTTCCATCTTATCCAACCCATAAGGCATATGAATAAAGGCTGCTTCCTCATTATCACCTGTTATGGCATTATATTGGTAGAGGGCTATACCGTTCTTCCCTCTGTTGAGACCTGTATTCATATAACCGTATACCACATAGGTTAATATGCCACTATCGTTTATATCTAACAATTTTATCCTATGCTGATTATAATTATCAATGATATAATCACTGTTCAGTATATCAAAGCCAAATATTTTGCTGTAGCTTTCCCGTCTGCCGTCAAGGAGCCACACTTCTCTATCCCTTATAAAAGCATGGTAACTGCCATTATCGGATTGTAAGCTTTCTATATGAGCACTCTCTGGAGCCATGATGGACTGCAATGTGCTTTTGTGTTTGTCGGCATTCATCATCCCATGACGGGTAAAATGATTCACTTGAATAAGCTTGTCACCGCTCAATTGATAAGTCTCAGTAAAATCCCAGTATTCAAATTCATAATTTTTCCTAACGGCTACTGTATAATCTAATGCCACTTCATATTGTTGATGCTCAGGGTCTATGGTATTAATGGTAATTTTGGGCTCGCTCATGGGTAGAATATCTTTCCCAAATTGCCACATAACAGCATCCATGTTGCTCCTATTGCTGACCGCTGAAAAAGTTCCCTCCAGTGACCGTTCTACTTTTGGTAATAAAGCGTTAAGGGTTTTCTCATCCTTATCTAAGGCAGCATTGTGAATGGTCATAACGGTATCATATAGATAATCGATTCTTTGACTATCACCGATATAGAAAGGCTGATAATAATAGAGGGACTCCCCATCCCGCTTATAGGTTAATCGCAGCATATATGGATATGCTTTAGAAGCTAGATTAGGTATGACCAACTGCGCTCTAATATGATCCCCTGATTGAATAATGTTCTTGTTACGAATATAGGCTGTATCCAAGACCTCCTGATTAAGAGGGTTCAAGATTTCATATTGAAACAGCATGGTCTTGGGCTGGTCTTCCAAAATAACCTCAACCACTTCATTGGACTCAAAATAAGTATAGCTATCAGCTGTTATAAATGGAATGCATCGGGTATAGGGGTACATAATATTATAGGAACGCTCGTTTCTAGAAATAGACAGCACAGGATAAGCGTCTGTATCATCACGAGACGCATCTTTTGATAAAGATGTTCTTTGGGTTTCTATATATGCATGACCGACTAAGATAAACATGAGCAGGGCAAGTATGAATACCCTAAAGCCTAATTTCTTCAAGATGCATCCTCCAGTTTTACAAAATATGTTTTCCTTATATATAAAACTATCAGAGCCTCTATTAAATGTCAATTATATCCATTATATTTCTACAATATTAGTGATAATATCCTAAGCAAGTCCTATGGCATTTGACTTATATCCTAAGGCTTATTCCCATAACCACTCACCCGTATGCTCCAACTTATTTCATGCTAGATTCAATATCATCCTATTGCCTATTTGACCACATCTTGATATGGAAGACGCCATAAAAATAAGCTACAAACCTAGTATGTATTCCTTTTACATGACCATACTAGTGCTTATAGCTCTATGGCTTAACCATCATATTCTTCATCATCTATATTTTTTGTCCATTGATATTTATAGGGGCGTCTGTTTTTGGGTTTTTCCATTATACGATTTTCCCGAGCTTTCCCTTTTAGTTTTGCCCCGTGTTTTTTTATCCTTTGTTCTTTATCTAATTCTTTTACCCTTTCTTTTTTAGGCATGTTTAAACCCTTCTTATTTTTTATTTTTTAGATCTTCGACAAGTTTTTCCAAAGCTTGTATGCGCTCTTGTAAGCTTTCTATTTCGTTCATGTGATGACTGGACTCTTTTATCAAATCATCCATATCCTTGATACCGTAATACCGCAGACATCCCGTCACAATACGGTTAGCTATATCGTCTATAAAATCTTCTTGAAACATCCAATAGAGTTCGTCTTTAATGTCCATAAAACTGGCATCAATATGTATGGCACACATGGTAGTTTGCTTTAATAGATATGTTTTAGTAAACTTAATTGTACCTTTATATTGGTCATCAATTAAGGCATGATGTACAAGGTAGGCTAAATGCCTGCTGTTTGTATTTTTACCCTCATAAGTGATATGAATAAGATCATCATAGTCATCCCAATCACAAGCTTTTGGGTCATAATGTACAGCCAGATATATACCTAATCGATTACTCACCACGCCGGAATATTTTTTGCTATAGGTTAAAAAATTAGCATTGGCTCGGTTAACACGGGTTTCCAAGGAAACATCATAGGTCTCTGGTACAACATTTAATATTGCAAATCCTAACTCATGAGCCTTCTCTAGAATTTTATTGGCAATCTGAGTATTAAACATACGGCGAATGATATAATTTTCATCTGTTGCCACAGGTAATAACGTACGATTCACACTGTACATCTGTTCACTATAACCGGCATCCATAATAAGGAGTGGACTATAACCCAATCTCTCTTTTATTTTCATAAAATTACCATCCAACTATTCTTATTACTAGTATATATGCCCAAGTTAATGAATATACATATCTTTTAAATTTTCTCTCTTGTTAACTGCTGTATATGGTATAACAATAAAGTCTTTTGAAGAACACCATACCGGTTTCCATAATGCCCATTTACCGTTAGTAAAGTTTTTTTAACACAAATGGAGAACACTCCTATTTCATGTGATAAATTAGAACTTTCTTTGTATAAGATGATAAAAAGCCCCATACCTATGCTATGAAAGCAATGGTATAGGGCCGTTTTATTTTTAACTAATGGCCTCAAATTGAGCCATGTAGAGATTATAATAGATACCTTGTGCTTGCAATAAATCCTCATGTGTACCGCTTTCCAATATATTGGCGTGGTCCACTACAAATATACGGTCTGCCTTTTGTATGGTGGACAAACGGTGTGCAATAACAAAGGATGTTCTGTCTTGCAAGAGGGCTTCAATACCTTGTTGTACTAACCTTTCTGTATGGGTATCGATACTGGATGTTGCTTCATCCAAGATGAGTATTTTGGGCTTAGATAGTAAGGTTCGAGCAAAAGCAATTAACTGGCGTTGACCAACGGATAGCTTGGTTCCTCGCTCATTCACCTTGGTATCATAACCGTCATCCAATTTCATGATGAACTCATGTGCGTGTACGGATTTTGCTGCTTCTATAATCTCTTCATCTGTCGCATCTAACTTACCATAGCGAATATTGTCCTTAATACTGCCTGTGAATAAAAATGTATCCTGTGTCATAATACCCATCTGGCTCCGTAGACTTTCAATGGTCACTTCCTTGATATCCACCCCGTCGATTTTAATGATTCCTTCGTTAATATCATAAAAACGGCTTAATAAGTTCACAATGGTTGTTTTACCTGCTCCTGTAGGACCTACTAAAGCAATGGTTTCTCCTTTTTTAATCTCAAAAGAAACATCTTCAAGGACCTTAATATGATCCTCATAACCAAATGTCACATGGTCAAAGGTGACCTGACCATGAATCGTGGGCATTATTTTTGCCTCATTCACATCTTTGATATCTGGTTCTGTATCCAGAATCTCAAAAATACGTTCGGCTCCTGCCACGTTGGTAATCAGCTGGTTGTAGAAGTTACTAAGATTCATAATGGGCTGCCAGAACATACCGATGAATGCACTAAAAGCGATAAGGGTACCGGATGTGATCGCTTCACTTCCGATGAGCCGAACACCAATGAAATACACAATGGCTGAACCAATTCCCCAAGAAACCTCTACCATGGGCCAGAAAAAGTTATTGAGTTTAATGGCACTGATAAAGGACTGCTGATGTTCATCCAATAACCCCTTAAAGGTATCACTTGTATAACCCTCAGCTGTAAAGCTCTGTACAACACGTACACCTGAAAAAGTTTCATGGGTATAAGCATTCAAATTAGAATTCTTCTTACGAAATATTTGCCACCGCTTATGGGCTCTTGTCTGGATGTAGTACATACCTGCTACGAGTAGCGGCAAGAATGCCATAGCCCCAAGTGCTAATCGAACATTCATAATAAACATAATAATCAGCACCACAATGATGGTGACAAAATCAGGTATTAATGTAATAACACTGTTATTTAAAACGTTTTTCAGGGAGTTTACATCCCCAATTACCCTTGCCAGAATCTTACCTGCTGGCCGCTTATCAAAGAAGTTAAAGGATAATTTCTGTAAGTGTTCATAGAGTTCTTGGCGAATATCCATAAGAATCTTATTGGAAACACGGGACATCATGATGATCCTTTTTTTCATGCAGTATCTGGACACAAGGTTAATGACCACTGCAAGACCGCCAATTACAAACAAACCATTTATATTATTTTCCTTTATATAATCATCTACTGCTATACGCATCAGTATAGGGTTAACCACATTAACGCCTATGATAATTCCCATGATAAATAGTATGGCAACGATTTGTTTTTTATAGTCTTTCATATAGGCAAAGAGCCGTAATAAGGTGACCTTTTTCAGAACCTCTTTTGACTGTTCATCTTCTCTAAAACTGTTAACTGCCATAATTACCACCTCCTAGTGTGTAGGTATTTATTAAACGGCAAACCCTTCATATTGCTCATTATAGGTATTGTAGTAACGGCCTTTTAGGGCTAACAAAGCTTGATGATTACCTCGTTCTACAATCTTACCATCTTCTAGAACAATGATCTCATCTGCATTCTTCACAGCAGATATACGATGGGCTATAATAATTTTTGACGTTGCTTGACGCTTCTCAATTTCTTTTTGAATCCTCAGTTCTGTTTTCATATCCAGTGCCGACGTGGAGTCATCAAAAACAATGATGCTGGCTTCTTTTGCCAAGGCTCTTGCGATACTAATACGTTGTTTCTGTCCACCGGATAGACCAATTCCTCGTTCACCGATCACTGTATCATAGTCATTCTCCAAGTTATTGATAAAATCATGAGCCTGTGCACTTTCGGCAGATTGAACAATCATGTTGCTAGCAAGTACTTCTGACCCAAAACTGATGTTTTCTTTTATGGTATCTGAGAATAAGAACACATCCTGCATGACCAAGGAAATCTGTTTTCTTAAACTTGTTAAGTCCAGAGTGTCTATTGGATGGCCATCCATGTATATACAGCCTTCAGTGGCATCATAGAACCTGACTAATAAGTTAATGAGGGATGTCTTTCCTGAACCTGTAGCCCCCATGACTGCAAGTGTTTTCCCAGGCTTAATGGTGAAGCTAATGTCTTCCAAGACTTTTGTGCCTTCAAGCTCTAGGGACACATCCTTGAACGTTACTTCACCTTTGGCATTATCTAGCTTAACAGGATTCAATGGATTTTTAATCTCTGCCACTTCATCGAATACTTTATTAATCTTATTGGATGATGCCCTGGCCTCAGCCATTAAGTTACTTAACCAACCAAACATACGCATGGGCCATACCACCATGTACATATACCCTGTAAACTTCACAAGGGTACCAATGGTCAGGTCCTCACCAATGACCAATGCACCGCCGAAGACAATTACTAATACAGGTAAGAGATTGGTTAATGTCTGGATACTAGGAAAAAATCTTGCCCATACACTGGCTTGGTGCATGTTTAATTTATAGTAGCCCTTATTATGTTTGAGAAATTTACTGGTTTCATATTTTTCTCTGGCGAAAGCTTTTACCAGCCTAACCCCAGCTATATTTTCTTGAGCAGTGGTATTCAGGGTTGCATTTTGCTCACTGATCTTTTCAAAGGTGTCTCGAATGGTTTTCTCTAGCTTAAGGGCTAAAAATCCCATGAGTGGCATGGTGATTACTGCCAACAGTGATAAGCTCATGCTTATTCGAAACATCAATACCGTGGCGATAACAAATGAAATACACGATTCAATGACAAGCATAAGTGCAAAACTGACACCTTCCCATACTTTATCTGCATCGTCTTTGATTCTTGACATGAGTTCACCTGTATTCTTCCGATCAAAGAACCCAAAGGATAAACTCTGTATATGATCAAATAGATCTAATCGCAACTTACATATGACCTTAGCGCCTACCACATCAAACAGGATTTCCTTGGCATAACCAAATATCGCTCTACCAACCGTAATGCCTATTAACGCTAATACAAGGCCTTCAAATAGCTCTATCTGTCCACCTTCAAACACATCATCAATAATTCTTCCTGTAACGATTGGTGTAAATAAATCTAAGGTAATACCAAGCATCATGGCAAGACCACCAAAGAAATAATAGTACCAATACTGTTTCATATAACCGACTATACGTTTCATTCATACGACCTCCTTCTCCAAAAAAGATAAACCCCTTATTCAGGCACAAAAAAACCATGGGTACATATGTTCCCATGGGTATCGTTAAAAAAGCCATGGGTATGATTAACCCACGGCTCATGTCATCAATCTAAATATGTTGGATTGTTGTACCTGAGGTAGGGGTTATCCTAGTGTTCACTATCAAATTGCTTATATCTCTTCTAAAAAATCTGTTTCTCATCTTGCCTACCTCCTTCTTTAAATTTTAATGTATCCCGATTTACTATTCATGCTTGTGATATGTTTATAACTTCACATACACTATGTATATGCTGATAGGGTTATAATATGTGACAAACTTCTTATGCATGTGTGTAAGTGGATACTTTAACCTTTTACTATATTACACAAAACTCTTTCACATGTCAAATGCTTTTTTATGGTTTATTTCTCCTATTGACGCACATATGTTCCCGTACATAGCCTAATCTATGCACCTTCTCATCAAAAAAGAGCACCCTATAAGGTGCTCTAAATTTTTTTATTCTTTATTATCATCTTTGTTTTCGTCTGCAGGTGATTCGTCTGTAGACTCCTCTGATTCATCTGCTGGTTTATCTTCACCATCTGTAGATTCTGTATCATCAGCTGGCTTATCTTCACCATCTGTAGCATCTGTATCATCGGCTGGTTTGTCTTCACTATCTGTTCCGTCTTCGGATTCATCATTTGTTTCATTTCTGGATTGTCTAACTTCTATAGCATCAAATACGTCCTGATTCAGCTTCACTTCATAATCTTTTTTCCACTCATCAAAACGCTTTTGGAATTCTTGCTGCTTAATCTGCATGGTAGCATCATCAACTAATTTTTGTTTTTGATCTTTTACCGTCTGTATGGCTTCATCCGTTGCCTCAATTACTTCTTCTAACTTGATGATGTGATAACCATATTGAGTTTTAACCAGTTCTGAGTGCTCACCTGGTTCCATGCCAAATGCTGAGTCTTCGAATTCTTTTACCATTTCACCTCTAGCAAAGGTATATTCACCACCGTTGTCTTTTGAACCTGGGTCTTCACTGTACTCTTTTGCTAAAGTAGCAAAATCTTCTCCAGCTTTGACTTTCCCTAATACTTCTTCCGCTAGTGTCTTCTTCTTATCTGCTTCTTCACCTACTAATGGTTGATTTTGCTCATCCATTGTAGAAATCAAAATATGTCGAGCTCTTACCTTCTTCGCTAAATCTTCAACTTCATAATTGCTGAATTTTAAGTAATTTGGGTTAGAGTTTAATATGTTATTCAATTCTTCTTGGTCAATTGGAAAATCAGCTAATTCCTTATCAAATATTTGCTGTCCATAGGATTCACTCTCAGCAGCACGCTTAATGGCATCTGCTGTCACACCACTGTCTTCACCAAATTGAGCAAGGGTAGATGTTACGATTTCATCCATTTTGTCTTTTTGTTCCTGTGGAATAGAAAGACCTTCTTTTTTACCAATGATTCTAAAAATAGTATATTGCTCTGCCACTTGTAAAGCATTTTCTTTTGTCAGTTCTGCAACGGTTTTACCTTCTACTTCTTGGTCCCATACATCAGGACCATACATGTATTCATATTGCATTTCCATCTGTCTTAGAAAGAAGTTTAAATCACTTGCTGTTATTTGATCGTCACCTATTGTTGCAACAATTTTTTCATCTTCTTCATTGGGTGTTGTGTCCGTAGCTGGTTTTTCTCCTTGTGTATTTTTGTCTTGACCACATCCTGCTAAAAGCATAGCAACCATTGTAAGCACTGCTACTACAGCCATGGACTTTTTAAATTTCATCATAAATTGCACTCCTTTAATTATCTTTTAAGACTTTCTTTTGTTGCTCGACCTTTATAGTTTAATCGATTTGGCTTATAAAATCAAATTAAATTAAGAAGAAAATAGTTTTTTCTCTTTTAAAAGGTTCTTTTTGTCTGGTTCTTTTCGATCAAGTATTAACAGTTCGACTTCTTTCGTCTGACTGATTACACTGCTTTCAATGTCTTTTTTAAGTAACCGGTGAAGCTTGCTTCTCATGGTTTCACCAAGTAACAATCGGGTGATACCCATACTCTTAATAAACTCAATAATCTTGCTGGGTACATCATTTCCACTTAGGAAATGTACTTCCCCACCTAATTGTTTGCCATACTCAAAAAGTTCCTCTAACAATTTTATGGCTTCCTCATGTTCAAAAATACTCATACCTTTTTCAACATGTAGTATATGAAGTTCTCCACCTATATTATTAGCAATTTCTGCACCTTTTCTTATAAGTCTTCTAGAATTTTTTTGTATGGTAATACACACCAATACCTTTTCAATGTCTTGTTGCATCTATTAGCCCCTCCTTTATAAGGCATTAACTCTTTCATTAATCCCCTAAACACAGTGCCATTATAACATGTAATAATGTTCGATGCTACCATTTAAAGAAAACTTCAATAATTGTTAACAAATTATTCATGATTGTTAATAGACGCTTTCATAACCACTATTAAGGCATACTTTTCATATATTTTATGATCTAGGCAGGAGGGATTTCCTACTCAGCAAAAAAAGCCAAAAACGGCGTAGTACCGTTCCTAGCTTCATCTCTAATAATTGTCATCACTAAGACTCATAATTCTACCATAAACAGATGATTTGGTATCATGCTTATATTTCATAGGAAAAAGTTTGCACATCCTATCCATTAACTCCTGATAAAATAAATCTTCAGCATGTTCTTCCTTATAGTGTTCATTTTTTCGTTGAATCCAATTGATATATTTCTGTTCTTCGGATTTTTTAAGTTCTGTCTCGATTTCTTTGATATCTTTCCATTCACCTGTATTGAGTATTTTTTCTATGCTGCTCTCAAGAGCGAAAACATCTGAGTCTTTACACTTCATGGTAAAAAACGCCTCCCAATAAGATATACTTTTTAAAACCGTATATACTAAATTTATTTTATTATGCCCTATTTCATGCAAAAAAACCACAGATATGAAAATCCATGGCTGATTTTATTCAAAGAAATTAGGATATCGATAATAGTAAGGCTGAGGCTTATGATATAATGGACGTCTTGATTTCCTTTTACTTCTTTTTCTACGTCTACCACATATTTCATTTAATAATAATACTTGAATAAGATGTCTTAACCATCGATAAGGTTTTCTACCATATTTAGGAGAGTTATTTACTCTGTGATTATATGGTCTATCATCCATATTCTCACGAAACTCATTCATGATATCGTCATCTTTTTCTACTTTTTCATAGATTTTATCAATGGTCATTTCAATGACTTCACGCTCTGGATATTCGTCGTACATATAGCTGCTACTATGGTCCATTGTATCACAGATTTCTTCAACGTAGTACTGTATGCGCTTGCATACTTCTGGATATAACGCTTTGAGTTTTTTCCTATCCCACTCATGCATACCCTGTTGATCTTCTTTTGGCATCTGCACGGGCACTTTCATTGGTTTATTATGCAATCGATTTTGATTATATTGATCATATCTTGGCTTTGGATACCTGTTTTGATTCTGGTTCGGATTCTGGTTGGGATTTTGGTTAAAACCGCCATTGTATCCGTAATTACCGTACCCAAAATTTTCTTCATTATCCTCATACATATTATAAGGCCTGTAAATTTCAAAAGGGTTCTTATATTTTTCCACAAAAAATCCTCCAAAATATATGTCAATATAAATATATGCATGTTGAAGGTACCTTGTTCTTCTTTCACGGAATAAATTACAATCCGTGCTATAAAATCTTCAAAGTAACAGGATGATTAGTAATCAATGGTTATAACAGGAATTGCCGCATAGAGATAGGTGACATCCTCTATATCATTATAGGTTAAAGCCAAATCCACGTTTATTTTTTCACCTTTTGAAACAATATGACCATCAATGTACTTAGAGTACCCGTAGATACTGTAGATGTCTTCTGTTAGAAATTGATCTTTTATGGTACACCCTATGGTTTTGGCTATACTTTCAACAATCTCCTCTGCTGCTTCACTATTCAATTTGCCTGGATGTTGACTGGTGATGGTCAAGTTATCGGTTGCATACACGTTGTAATTGGATAAGGTGTCTTTGATCTTATCCCGATAATAGAGTATACTGTTACATTTATCATGTAAGACAATATTCACCACAATGTAGTTTTCTACTTTTAAGCCATTGTTGGGCACTTCTTCTACTAACTCAACAACTTTGATGATGGTGTCTGCTTCTGTGGTGTTCTTCTCAATGGTATAGACTTTCTTTAACTCTTCTTGATAAAAATCATCCTCATACATGGGTTCTAAACCAATTTCGGAAGCAACTTGTTGTCCCAGCTGTTTCATGTCATCATTGGTCATGAAGCTTTTGCTATATTCACCCCATACGTGAAGGTCTGTCTCACTTAACTCAAAATCCGTCTCATTAAAAGCCGTTAATAAGCGTTTTTCGCCATTGATGGTCACTCTTTCAACGTTATTTACCATGACCAAGATAGCGACGATACATAGGATATATATCAGCTTTTTCCACATAAAAAATCCCCCTGTTCCAACCTTATTTTATCTTCAGAAAAGTTTCTGACGATCTTAGTTAAAGTATAGACACGGAGGGGGTTTTTTATTCATATAAATTGTGGTCAACCCTATTTAATCACTCACATGGTATTAGCGAATGGTATAACCTTTTAATAAAACCCGTGATAAGAGAGAGGCACACTGCTGTCTTGTTGCTTTCATGTCGGGCGTGTAAGGATTAACAAAAGCATCGGATTGCTTTAAGATACCTGCCTTGGATGCGCTGATATAATACGGATTACTCCAATGATTCTTGTCAGGTAACAGGTAGGAGCTTGTTTGCTCATGAAAGATAAATGTACGATCTATGATGGCTAACACCTCACCAATTGTTATATCCCCAAGTGGTTTACATAAACCGTTACCACTGCCTTTTACAATATCCTTTTTTACAAGGGCCATAATGTACTTCTTACCCCAGTAATCATTGGCAACATCTGTAAAGGTGGAAGCCACATCATCATCCAATTCATAGTCAGCTGCTGCTACAAGCATGGCAAAAAACTCGGCCCTTTTAACAGAATGACCTGGCTTGAAAGTCTTATCCACATAGCCGTTAACAATGCCTTGATCGTACAGGCTTATAATATCGTATTGCTTCTCTTTGTCCTCCGGCAGATCGGTGAGGCTCATTTTCTCCACTTGCTGCTCTTTTAACACAATGGGGATAGGAAAGATTACCTTGGGGTTAAAGATGGTCATTTTCTGAAACCCTTCGGGTATATCATTGCCTACTCTATAAGTGACTTCCATCACATTATCTTGGTTAACATAATAGCTGATGATTTGTATATTTTTCTCACCTTCTTTATGCCAGTATAATTCAATTTTCCCACTATGATTGGTCAGCTGCTTGAAATCGTAAATAACACGACCAGGGCTTGCTGCCAACACCTGTATTGGCAGTAATAAGCACCCTATAAAAATGCTGATGATCTGTCGATATTTTCTCATTGTATCCTTCCTCTCTAAAACACACCCAAAAGCTCATTGGAATAGGCTTATTAAACCCTATCTTTATTTCATGATTTTAGACCATATCTGATACATCTCCCCAAAAGTCATGGGTGATTTACCTCGAATTGCCTCTGGATTTTGCACAAATCCTAACGCTATAGCTTTGGCAACACTTTCATGATAAGCAGCTTCAATATCCTTGTCATGTAATGGGTTAACATTCTCCTGATCGTATTCAAGGACACTGCCATTGATGATTTCGTAGGCTTTTACAAACATGTGTATCCCTTCTTGTCGCGTCATAACAGAAACATTGCTATCTGGTAGATAAATACCCGATAAGGTCAGCTTTCTCAAGGTATTCTTATCCATATACTTGGACACATCGATGGTCTTCTGCTGGGTTATTATACCGTACATCACATTCAATAGCTGCTGTTCTGTGACCTGCTTATCTGGGTCATAGTTGTCCATACCTACAACCATGTAATGGGTTAATACCTGCATCCGTGCTTCAGCAGACCAATGGCTTTTTACCTCAGGTGTGGTGGCTTCTGTAATCCCCTGATTGCTGACATAGAGTCCAAATACACCTAATGATCCTGTTGAGAAGGTGACTTCCCCTGAATAGACGCTGTATTTCCCGTCTATATCCTGCCATTTGTTATATTTTGCATCTTTTTGATAGGTGAGAATCTGTTTCCCATAGAGTGCGTATCGATTTTTTGCATTCACCCGAATATCCATATAATCATCTGTTTGCTTGATTGGTTTATAGCCTGTTTTTGTGCCAATGGACATGCCTACAGTCTGAGGTATACCTACTGGGACAACCACATTTTCTGGCATAAGTGCTGGTACATTGTAATTATCAAATTGATTAATGTAAATGTGAATAACAGGTGCTACACCGTAATGGCTTACTTGTTGATTAACCTCTGTTCGCAAAGCGTTATGAGGTATATCAAGGGTCATATCACCAGCAAGGACACTCAATTTCACTTGATGGGTGTCAAAAGCTTTCATAATGGAATAAGGTATGACGATTTTTCGTTTTGTGATAGGATAACCTTTATAACTGGATACGTCAATCTGATACACATAGGTGTTTTTCTTAATCAGATTCATGATCAAGCGTTGGTCCACGTTGTTATCCGGTGTATTATCCTGTCCCGTACCTGTACCACGGAAGCGGTAGGTTAACTCTTTTCTCTCTTTATCATAAATAAGTTCATAATCGTCGCCAGGTAAAATCTCCAATGCAGGGTCTGTATGCCCATCATATTCTGAAGAGGAGTACTTGGTTAAAATACGAATAGGCTCTGAATAACTGAGGGAATCCTTAACGATTAATTGGCTTTCTTCAGGACCCTTAACGGTTATCCGTGTTTTCATACGTACATAGTAGAAACGATTGGGTAATAATTGATTAATCTTTACTAATATCTTTTCCAATATCTCTACGTTATCAGGTTTTACATCCCCTGTACCCCCTGCTATTTCAATGTAAATCGGATCAATGAAGAATGCATTATCGGATACCTCCATAAGGTAAGTGAAGCTCTTCTGTATGGTAGACGTACTGCCTGACGTATCCGGTTTATCATCTGGATGCAGCAGCCATTCTATGGCGATATAATCCTCTGTCACACTGTGTTCGTAATTATGCCGTTTCATGGCATCACTGGATGCTACACCAATACCCCTAGGCGGCAATGGATGTTCCACATCTTTGGTTGTACCGATGGCTGCATTACTCCAAGGAGACGTACCATTGGTGGCTGGCTGGATGCTTCTTATCCAGAAGTAATATTGGGTATTGGGGAATAAGTCGTCCGCTGTCACTTCATAGAATGCACCATTGGTGGGGTACTTGGGATCACTAGGGTCTGTGGGTAAGCTCCATTCCAGCACTTCTGCACTGTTAATATCTTCTGTATTGGAATATTTAATTTCATACTGAAAGTTGGTATTGTATTTCCACGTAACGGTCATGGTGGTGTCCGTATACCCATTAACGTAAATGCTTGGCACATTGGGATCAGGTGTGATAACGGAATCCTCTGACTTGGTTGCCACCACAATAGGTGTTGGGTAATGAGCCAGTATAACATCTCCTGACAGCAGTTCACGGTAAGGGTATACCATAAATAAGTATAATGTATTGGGTAACAAAGCATCTTGCTTGTAATACAGATAGGAAATATCATCCACATCTTTTGTGACCTCAATATCTGCCCATGGTATGGTTGTCACGCCACTTTTATCATCCTTAATTAATTGGTCATAATAATCCACAAATGAATAATCAGGATTGGTTAATTTCTCGCTATTAATCTTATCTTGAATGGTTTTATAAGGTATCTGGGCAAATTTATATTTTACATCGGATACACCAAATTGATCGGCTCCAAGGTCAATTTCACGTTTCACTAGGTCAAAATCAGCATAGTTAGCATGAATACCTCTAACATAGGTAATGAGCCTTGCAATCTCTGTTTCATCTTCATAGATGTTAAAGTATTCTGCACCATCTACATAAGCCGTATGGAATTCTGCAACACCGCTGTTATTTCGTACCCATAATTGATGGAACCAACTGGAGAGTCCTGTGTATTTAGCAGGTAATGTGGTAATGGCTTCCCACCATTTTTCCTTCCAAATCACAGCCACTTCCGTGGTAGTGGTGTCTTGATCCTTCACTTTTAATGGTGGTTTGACAATGGAAGGCGGTTCAAATGAGTCACCGTCGTATCCAAAATAGACAGAAACGATGGTGGGTTCTGAAACAGCCTCTTCATTCCCCCATTTCTTTTTTGCAACCAGTTTAATGTAATAAAGGCTGTCCGGTGTAATGGACTGCAATTGGGATTTATCTGCATCATAATACTGATGAATAAGATATTTGTAACCTACAATCTCATCAGAAGCATCTTTTAACAGGTTGTTGGGTGTTGACACATCGTATTTTTGGTCAGCTAATAGAGGAGGTGCAGCCGCTAAGTCTTCCAATGCATTGGTCACATACACATCATAGTATACCTCCGTATCGGTTATGGTCTGTTGATAGGTAGATGATGTATGGTCCACGTCTTTTCGACGGAATGCTCCCCAGACAAAGTTAATGCTATTACTGCTTTCCACAATGTTAAATGTTTGTCCTGATTCAAGTATATCGGCTATATTTCCTGAATAGCTATCCCCGTATACAAGGTATTTTCGCTTTAGCTCATCGTTAATATCACTAATGGGCTTGGTTTTTAGAATGTTGAGTATACTCTTGGATAACAAAGAGGGTACATAGGGTTTTGTAGGTTTTACCCGAAGGACTTCCGGTACAAAGAGCACTTTATTGGATTTTGGCTCAATGGGTATTTTACTGCTATCGGATACCGCTTCATACCTCAGCTCTAACTGGTATTCTACAGCCTTATCTGGCATAAGCACCTTATAATACTCCATGGTAGCCGCATCTTTATTAAATATGGCGATGTTTCGGGGTTGGTCCCCTACATATTCCATAAGTCTTGCTTCAACCAGTTCGTATTCACTTTGTTCCTGCCCCACTTTGAAGCTTGCTGGTATGTCCCATTCTAATCGCACATATTCACCATCTTCATAAGCTCTTAAATTAATGTTGGTGGAACATGTCCAAATATAAGGATAGTTAATGTTCTTTACAATGGGTTTTGAATTATAAAAATCCGTTACAGGCTCTACCAAAATAGAATAGATCTGCCCAGGGTAGATGTTCTGATCGATCTCATAGGAATTACGGAAACGGTTCTTGGTAGAATCGTAAAACCTTGCAATTTTCCCTGAACTAATGCTAAGGCCTGATATCTCCCCTTCTTTGTTATTGAGCAGCTCTTGTTTTGATTTGGTTGAATAATCCCCCACAGCATATACAATCCGGTATTCAAAGGTATCAATACCAATATCATCCCAGACAACGGTTACGCTGTCATCTGTTGGCTGTAGTTCCACATTCAGGTCTGTAATGG
Organism: Vallitalea pronyensis; assembly: GCF_018141445.1. Taxonomy (NCBI): domain Bacteria; kingdom Bacillati; phylum Bacillota; class Clostridia; order Lachnospirales; family Vallitaleaceae; genus Vallitalea; species Vallitalea pronyensis. The sequence goes on from NZ_CP058649.1 coordinate 109,305, forward strand.
CATAAGCGATTGGGTCTGCTCCTGTATTGGGTGCTAATACCTGTGTGGACACACCACCAATGGTTGTGGTGTGAAAGTGATAGGGTCTTATACTTAATTCGTATAGGGAACCAGTCGATAAGATTAATTCATCATGAATGTTGAGGGTCTTTTCACTATCGTCAACCTTTATCTTTTGCTTATTGTTTTTATCTAAGGTAATGTTGGTGACGCCTACTTCATAATAATCAGGCGCATGATAATCACCAGTGGTATCCCAACTATCTGGATCAACCCAGCTTACGTTCATGGTTGGTCGTATAATGGGTTTTCCTGTGACAACATCCTGTCCAATGACATAATGCACATTATCCACTGCAAACTGCTTAACAGGTATCTGTACATTGGCAAGAACTGGGCTGCTTTGTAATAGGATTAAGATGGCTATAACGAGACTTAAAATTCTTTTTTTCAAGGTTGCTACCTCCTTACCAATCAATCTTGTTCTCAATACGTGTGAGTATCTCAAGAACGGTTTCCATATCCACATTATCCTGTGGTTTTAATTGTCCATTCACCATAGGAATAATACCGTAGTTCACACCTCTTAAAAGGGTGTCTCTAAAAGTAATGGTGATGCTGCTATAATCTTCTATGCTGTTATAATCCGTTATGACCATGGTTTGCAGGGGTATGCTGTTTTTCATGCTGTAAGCCTGCACTAGCAGATAATAGGCTTCTTCTTTGGTGATATAGGCATATGGGTTAAGCGCTGGCAGCCTAATACCCTGTTCCATAAGCCAAGTATCCGTATCATGGCCGTCAGGTGACCCTAATATCCTTGCAATGGCAGCAATAATCTGATAACCATATACCTTGGAATCAGGTTCACTTAGCTCCCCACCATTAAAGATTTCTGTCAGCTTATAGGTGTTCACCAGATCCGTTACCATCCCGTTATAATCATCATCCAATTGGTTGTACAAACTGGACCTTGGGGCTAACAAATAGGCACCGGTTTCTGAGGTATCCATGGTGTATTGCTGATTGAAATAATAGCCATCTACTCTCTTCCATTTATGATTATCTTTCTTATAACCTTGTATATCGTCAACCTGTGATTGGGTACCAAAGGCAATATGTAAACTGTTATCAACTTCTTTTAATGAAGTATATTCTTTTTGTATATATTGGGTCATTAAACTCTTAACAGAAACCCTATGGTCTTCTTGTACAAGCTTAAGGGTATCTTGAACAATTTTGAGCAACTTACTTTCATCAATACCCGATTCTAATTCTTTTTCCAATTGTTCAATGAGGTATGCCTTTTTACCATTCACAATGGCATCAAATTTACTTAGAGCCAGAAGGTCAAAATCGGTTTCTGACTTTGAACTACCCACAATCTGGATATCCACAACAAGGAGTTGTGTAAGGGGCTTATAGCCTTCCACTTTATCATTATATTTGCCAATAGTAACGTCTAATCGGATGTAATAATCTCTTTCTACATTATTATATTGGTTAATCCGTGTAATCATATCTTTGATGGCTTGTGTATCTTCTTGTGATACGGCATAAGGTCGTATACCAAATTCACCTTCTGGGAATTTTGTCATGATGGTGATGCTGTTATCGTTAGCGGTTTGAATCATTTTGGCTGGTATATAGATCTGGGTAATCCCTTCTATAGCACTTTCTAAATAGTATTTGCCATCGGATACATATTTAAGTTCACCAATGTTCATTTCGCCACGGTATTTGACCACTTTCAGTGTATCCTTCTCTTCAATGAGCCATATGGGTGTATTTTTCAGCTCTTGTGCTTTGTCCAGATAGTACTGGATATATTGTAAGTACTTCTGTTCCTTATCATAATCTACCTGATCAAAATCCGTTCGTGTTGTAACCCGCTCTGAAAAGCTGGATAACGGATACACTTGGGTACCATTAGGTAATGTCTCCATTGGCATGGTCCGATCCTCTACCCTTACCTTGATGCTATAGGTAGTACCAGGTTTTAGATTACTAATCTTATAATACATCCTCGTGTACCCATCATTAGCTCCTTCTTCCTGTCCTAGATACGTATAGGTATAGGTATTATTGGTGTAATCCACGTCCTTGTCTGCTTTGACAAAAACCTGCATGATGTAGTCCCCTGTTGTATGAAAATCGCTAGGAACAGGTGCATCAAAACGAATGATGGTTTCCAGTTTTTCGTCATAGCTATAGGAGGAATTATGGGCTACTATAAGATTAATGGGGCGTTTGATAGGTGCTGTGGTTAAGGTATCGCCTACCCAAGCCGATGCTCCTTTTGAAACGTCACCTTCTATCTTAATGGTCCGTGCATAGTAATAATACACTTTGTTGGGCATGTTATTCCCATCAATCATGGTTATTTTATTATCGGCTACGGTAAATGTAAAGCTTGTGTTGGTGTCCCAAGTGTCCGTTGTTTTATTATAGTACTTAAGTTCATAGCCTGAATCACCAACAAGAATGCGCCAAGCTTCCATGTTGGTACCTGTTAGTTCTGTTGATTCAATTAAATCTTTCATGGACAGAACGGTTGCCAAACTACTTGGTAGTGCTTTATTTTCTATGCTCATCAATTCAAAGCCATACTTATCTTTCTCAAAAGTGATTTCATCTGGGTACGACCAAGAGATTTCACCTGTTAAGTTATTATCATCGTAATGTTTCACTTCCATATCTTCTGGTGCAAGAGGAATGAGTTCATTTTCCCCTGGCTCGGAAGGTACCACTGGTGATGTGGCACTTAACATGGTAGAGGGTTCTGAACGCCTTGTCTCAATGATGGTAGACGTATCTCCTACATCATGTATATTTAACCTTGTCACAACACGTACATAATAATTTGTATTGGGATCAAGGTTTAGTAATTTCATTTCCCCAACACCTGCTTCCGCAGGCCCTTTATTAATATCATAGTAGAGTATATCATTATTTCTAAGGGGATCTATCTCCGTACTGGTTAGTTCCAAATCATCCCCTGCGATATTAATCTTATGAATACCATTGGCCGTTAATCTTGCTGGATCAACGAGGTCCAAGATATTCATGATATTACCTGGATCATCCGTTGTCATGGTGTTATCCAGATTCAATATCTTCTGCTTATCTTGAGAGATATATACCCGATAATCCATGTTATTAACACCTTTACCAATGGGCGCTAACATAAAGTTTTCATAATTGCTTACATCTGCCAACTTAAACGTCACATTCATGCCAACTTTGGGGGTTGTATCCGATGTAATACGTGGTATATAGGCCAGGTTATCCACGATGGGTATATCGTATTTAATCATACTTAGGGATAGACTATCGGCAATGGACCTGTCACTCTCACCTATTCCTCCACCGCCAGCTTTAATGTAGACGGATTTCATTCTTATAAAGTTAATCCCTGGATATTCATAGTTATACGGGTCTGTTGCCGCAAGTGCTTCCGTATATTTGTTGGGGTCTGGCTGGGTTAAATCTTTGACAACAGGTTTAGACCAGCCTATCGTGTCTTTTATAACAATGTTCTGCACTTCAAAAAGACCGTCTCGTTCATTATACCCGAATGCATTATAGGCTCCAATGGCATTGGTAGGTGTACCTGGGGTTTTACCTGTATTAACTTCTTCCACCTTTATATCTGAACCGTCTTTCCACACTCTAAATACTTTTATAATCTCATAAGGATTGGTTGAATCCACCTGTGGTATATCGTTGACTTGAAATTCATAGTAGATGACGTCTCCTGCATTGGCTAACATCTGGTCCAATAAGGTTTTTGATGGTGCATACCATTCTAGATCAAATTGGACTTGGTTTGGCTCATTAGAGGTCACATCATCCGGTGGTACAACCGCTAAGTTCTTAATGGCTTTGACCTTAGGTACTGGCGGCGGCACATTGGTGTCATTGATTGGTTGATAATGTATGGTCTGGGAATCCAACTTGGTTCCTGCAAATTGGACGCCTACTTTATAGAATTCCTGAGAACTACCATTTTTAAAAGGTACGGGTATGTAGATATTGTTGTCTAGATTTTGCTGATTATGGTAGTGTTTCAGCCATATGTTATCGTCTGTGAAAACTGCATCGGCCTTTTTATGATAAATGGTGTATTCAAGGTCATCTGCATTACTGCCCGCATAGGGTGCGATATCCAGATAGGCATCATCCATACTGGCTCTTTTGACTTCATAGTCCAAATAGGTATAGGCATACTCGTTGACCGGTTCATAGTCATGGAACTCGTACAGGACACTGGATTCTAGGTTAATCGAGGCAATGTATACACGACTGGCTTCTAGATCATCCCATTGAAGGAAATCTGTACTGCCATTCTGAAGTCCTGCTCGGTCTTTTACCAATTCAATGGTATACTTGCCTGCATTGTATGTATACTGAGCCGTACTGTTATCCGATGTTGATGTGGGTGTTGTGGTAAATGTACCACTACCCCCAATAGGAGCATCAAAATCAAAAATAATATCCGTGTTGTTTCCATTATCCTTGATATCCTTCAAGGTAACAATGGCTTTTATGGTATCACCACCGGTATTTTTAAACACGTCACCTGCATAGTCATAGATATTGCCAATACCCAATACCTTGGGACGGTCAAATGAAATGGTTAATCCAGGCTTACTTCCTGGTTTGGTATCATTGGGTGTTCCAGGTGGCAGGATGATGGTATCTAAGTTCATATTACCCCCATCGTTTACCCAATGGCTAGGTGTTATTTCAAAGTTATCAAGGGCTCTTAACAACTGGATGTTCTCATTGATCGTATCAGGGTCTGTTAGTCTAAAATCAATGATATAACCCTTAGGAATGCCTTTTGTTAAGAAATTCATTTTTTTGGTCTGCATGTCCCAGCGAAAACGAACAGGCATGTTATTGATGATAAAGGCAACACCTGGGTACTTGGAACTTGCCCCTCTTGTGATCACATATTTCAGCTCGCCACCATCTAGAACAGTTGCTGGGTCCACGGTCTTTAATGTAGGTACCATTAAGCTATAGTCCATCTCTGCATAGGACTTAGCCGCTTCTGTACTTGTGATATTGGTACTGGTAGATTCAGTAATGATGCTGTACCTTACGGTAACCTTATCCACTTCATGCTCAAATGTAACTCTTGTTTTCGTATCATCCTTTAGAAAATATTCCAACTCATAGATACCATACTTGTCCATATCCCAAGTAAGCAAGGCTTCGTCATCACCAGCTTTATTGGAAATTGTCTGAAGCAGCTCGTCCATGGTATCATTTCTCTTCCACTCATACCCGATCGCCGTGGCTGCTTTAACATGATAGGATGTGACGTGACATGTCATGCATAACATGATACCTATCAAACAAAGACTTAACGCTTTATAACCACACTTAATCTTCTTATTCTTCATTCCTTTATCCCCCTATTGCATTTGCTATTATTATTTTCCCATCTATGCAATCAACACATCTGATGTGTTTATTATTGAATCAATTATGTTTATTCTTATGATTTGAGATGAAAATGGCTTTCATATTTATATCGGTTATTCGGGTAGAAAATGTTATAGTTTTTTGTCGTATTTAACGTTTATTTAATGTATTAAATATGCCTTTGAAATATAACTTCTAGAAGCTTTATTGATGGCAATGGGGTGAACATAAAACAACCACCCAAGCTATGATAAAGCTAGGATGGTTATTAAACATTTTATGTGACGATACGACTAAGCATTAACGATTTATTCGTTCTTTGGTATTGGAGCCATATGCTCTGTCATTATTAGAAATTAGTAGTTAATATGAATGGTTGATGTATCGTTATCCCATGTTACTTCTCCACCAATGGTTTCTGCAATGTATCTTACTGGGATATATGTTCGACCATCAATTAACTTAGCAGGTTCTTCTAATGTATCCAGCTCACCATCAATAAAGGTCATCTGTTCATCTATTTTAAGTTCAACAACGGAATCATTAACTGACATCATAATGGTCTGGCTGTCTGCTATCCATATAACATTCCCGCCTATAGATTCAATGACTTCTCTTACAGGTGCAAGTGTTCTGCCATTAACAAGTAACGGTTTGTTATCAAATTCAACTTTTTGGTCATTCACATAGATGGTGATATCTTTTGAATCATCAATAACGTCTTCGGGTAAAAAGTCATAGTATGGATAAGCATTCATACCACTGTTAAGGGAAGAAGCATTTTCATGTGAAAGCTTTGGTATGTCAATTGTGATGTCTTTGTTTATATTTTTTGTGTTGACGGTATACTTTAATTTTAACTGAATGACACCAAGATCTAGACCTTCATTTACTATCTCGTTTTCAAAAGCTGTAAACATATCTTCAATATTTATTTTGATATCCACTACGCCTGATTCATAGACAATGTAACCATCATTATTGATGACGTAATCCACTTGAATACCATCGCTGCCAAAGAGCGTTACATCTTCAAGTTTATCCATGAACTCATTAAATATTTCTTTGAATTCATCTATTTCTTCTTGGGTTGGTTTTGGAAATTCCGTTTCTTCTAAAGATAAGTCAGCATTATCATACATAGCTTCCATATTCTTTTGTTGCGTTGCCATTAATTGGTCCATAAAATCAATGCCTTTACCATTAACAAGCATATCATCTACCAGATGTCTTACCAACTTTTTAGCTGTTTTATCATCTATCTTTAATTGATATTTAGGAAGAGTTTCCCCATCTACTTCTTGCGTACCGTTTTCAGATATGAGTGTCGCTCCTAAATCAAAATCTTTGACATATTCTCTGATAAATGTTAAAACAAATTCATTAAGCTCAACAGATTGCTTCATGATATTCCCATATTCTTGGGTGTTGATGCCCGTTAAGGAATCGGATAAATCCATTGCCATATAAGGCTTTGTAGAATCTTGCATCATCATAGCAGGTTGCCTGATAATCTGCACAAATTTAGGATCTTCTTCATCTGTCATATCCATATCCAACCATAGACCAAAATCGATTGGCATACCCTGCAGCTCCACATTACCTTCTACAGCCACTTTGTTCATGGTATTTTCTTCATTCTTCACTGCCTTGTAATTGAGTGATAGTTTTGCTTGGTTAATGATTTCTTTTACGGATTCTAGCTCAGCTGCATCCGCTTCTGAGAATCCATCATAATCTAAAAATGCTGATAGCTCAATATCTTTCTCACAAGATACTATTTCATTTGTTTTCATCATGGCTTCCATTACTTTTAATTCTGTGTTCGAACATCCAATAAGTGTTGTACTGATTAGAACAAGACTAAGTATGAATGCTATTCTTTTTAATGTCATTATACATCCCTCCGAAATTTGTTTTGTGCGTTTATGTTGACTACTGCGTTTTACCACTACATTCTTATTAGAAAAGGTTTCATGTTCAAAATATTTCAAGTTTGAATGACAGTTATTGGTATGAGGTAATTATAACCTTTTAGCACTATGTATTCAATACTTGATTGGTAAATTGGGTTGATTAATTTGGACTAATAAATGGAATATACGACATATGCTGACAGAATTAAACAAAATCTTTACATGTAGAAAGGTTACTTGCCTGCTTAAAAGCGAAGTAACCTTTGCTACATGCTAACATATAAAGTCCATCTTAATCATTCTCCTTATCATTGACCTTTAAAATAAAAAAGACAGGATTAATAGAAAGGGGTTGTTATGAACCTTATACATTTTCAAGATATATTACTGATGAATAACATCAATACATAGAGTGAATAATATTTATTATACCAAATATAACCTATTAGTTCAATGATAACTTATAACTTCATTAAACTTATAGGTTATTATTGATATATTAGATAGGGTGATTAAAATGATTGATTACAAATTAATTGGCAAGAGAATAAAAGAATGTAGAAAATTAACAGATTTAACACAAGAAAATGTTTCAGAAATACTCAAAGTATCGCCAGAATATATCAGTCGAATAGAGACAGGTTCAGCAAAAATTAACCTTGAAATGCTTGTAAAGATGAGTAATATCCTAAGTATTTCTCCTGCTTATTTGCTAACAGGTATAAATACTCAATCTGATGATTATTTAAGTCCTGAAATAAATGCGTTACTAAAAGAATGTTCTCCTGAGAAAACAAAAGCGATATTAGACATGATAACAATCATTGCAAATTTATAAAGCAATATAAAAAAGTGTAAATGCTAACCAGAATTTTAGTTTGCACTTACACTTATATCTTATTAAATCTTATTTGTATTTTCTCCAATAGCTCAATTGGTACTAAGTTTTGTATTAAAAAATTATGTAAAATAGCATGTTAAGGTTTTCTTGCAAGCGCTAAATCAATGCTATCATAAAGTGTAATCAAGCCACCCAATTCATCAATGGCATTTTTGATTTCAGCAAAAAATTTCTTTCTTTTGTCTTCTTGGATTGAAATATGATCGGAGTAGGTTCCTAAAAGTAGGATATATTCATCTGAAGTAAAAGTTCTTGTCCTATAATACATCTTATAATCGATATCGATAAACCCATATTTCTTAGCAATATTAGCCCGATTTTTTGCGTTATCTTCACTGTATTCCTCTCCATCTAATGAATTAGGCATATAAACATCATATACTTTTTGTAAGGCTTCATGCATGCCTGGTCTACTTTTATCTTTATAAGGGTGATTCGCAAATCGTGCAAATACGCCTCCACTTTTTAGTAGGTTGTAAGCCTTTGCATAACCTATCTCCTCAGGAATCCAGTGAAAAGCTGATGCAGAGTAAATTAAATCAACTGAATTATCTTCGCATTCAAAATCCTCGAACTTAGCATTCACAACATCAAATTTCCTGTGGCTGGCGAACTTTTGCTTTGCGTATATTGATAATTTATCACCATATTCTACGGCAGTTAAGAAACAGCCTGTCTCAAGTATAGGAAGTGTCGCTTGTCCCGTTCCAATCCCTACTTCAACGACTTTGCTTGATGGGTTTATGTCTTTGTAAGCAAAAATATCCTTATATAACTCCTTCACATAAGTAGGACGCCATTTGTCATATTCTTTGTAAACGGTGTTGAAAGTCCATTCAAGTCCTTTGATAATTGGCATAATTGTACCCTCCTCTTTAATAGTAATAATATATTAGCATAGAATTATAGCATTAGGATAGCATTACATAGAATTTGTTTGTGAAATTTTCTTTTCTTTTAACCAAGCCTTTACCTCTTTTGATTTTTGTAAATGGATTACTTTATCATTAAATTGCCTTAGAAATCGTTCATATTCAGGTTTTTTCTTTTCAAAATCTCTAGTGCCCTTAAACATACGTTTTATCAATTTTAAATCTGATGTGTACTGACATGGCTCAATTTTTAGTTGTTGTTTAATGAAACGAGTAATCATGCGTCTTTTTCTTAATTTGATTGGCATATCTAAAAAAATGATACTGTCTGCCATATGATATAGTTCTCTATACGATTCTCTATCTAATCCTTCAAATATCCACTGTCCATTTAAGTCAATTTCTCTTATCATATCCATTTGCTCTTTTTTGCTTCTTTTAGAGATACCTTTACTATTATACGTAATGTTATCCAGTTCATAGTACTTTATATCCAGTATCTTAGACAATTTCTTAGCAAAAGTGGTTTTGCCACTTGCTACAATCCCCGTTATTAGTATTTTCTTCAATATGTATCACCTCAAATTAAACTCTATGTATTATATACAATAGTCTATAAAATCTCTTGTCTATGACGAATAACAAATCACAATATCAATACTGTTTGCATTTATCATTTTTTATGAATCATACTATACCTACATTTAAAACAATTTATTCCGCTCATTTATACCACTATCTTATAACATCGTGTATATTAGTTTATTAAATAATCCCGATTGATTTATAAGTTCATTGTAATGACCTGCCTCAACTACTTCTCCTTGGTTTATGACATAGATTCTGTCCACCTTTTGAATAGTTGATAGTCTATGGGTATTCATTATTATTGTACGTTCAGTAGCAAGGCGTTCTAATGCCTGTTGTATGAGTCCCTCACTCATCGTATCTAATGATGATGTGGGTTCATCTAGGAGCAATATTGGTGCATCCTTAAGGAATGCTCTAGCTATAGCTATACGTTGCTTTTGGCCTCCTGATAACCCCTCTCCCCCTTGTTCGATGATTGTTTGATACCCCTTTGGTAATGCCATAATAAAATCATGGGCATTAGCCGCCTTAGCAGCTCTTATGACTTCTTGGTCATGGGCTGCAAGATTACCGTATCTAATATTTTCTTCAACCGTAGTACCAAATAAATGAACATTCTGAGGTACATATGCTATTTCATTTCTCAGTTCAGTCATGGATTTGGATTTAATGGATTTTTCGTTAATAATAATATCACCATATTCTACCGTATAAAAACCTAACATAAGTTCTAAAATAGTACTTTTCCCGCCTCCACTTGGTCCAACAAGAGCTACTGTCTCATTCTTCCTAGCATGTATATTGATATTTTTAATGGTGTCATTTTTACCACCATATCTAAACGATACATTTTTAAAGGCAACGATGTCATTACGGTATATGGAAGGTTCTCCAATACCTGATTTCATCTGTGGTTCTTTTTTATTATCCAATAATTCAAGAATGCGTACTGCTCCAGATAAAGAACTCTGTAAACTGGAAAAAAATCCTCCAAGTCGTAGAAATAGATTATTAGAACTATTTTGTAAAGTTATGATTGCCATTATTGTTCCAATATCTGTTAAACCATAGTTAAACATGATAACACCAATACATAATATGCCTATTATGTTTAAAAAGGATATTAAGAAGTTAAGACTGTTATTTTGAGCGTTTAGAGCCGTTTTTTTCATTTCCTCATCTGTTATATCTTTATTAACCTCATAGTACTTATTCGTTAATATCTTCTGTATATTACAGATCTTAATAATACTAATTCCTGATAGAATATCTGTAAAATATTGTGTAGAAGTACCTGTGTACTTCTGAATTTTATCGCTTATTCTTCCTAGAGGTTTAGCGTATGCCATATTGACGACCATTGATATAATCCCAAGACCTATGGTCATACACGCAAGCCTCCAATCAAGTAAAAACATGGTAATGGTAGCACCAATTCCTTGTATCAAGGTTGATATAACACGATGTATATTATCTCCATATGCACCTTCTAATTGATTTAAATCATTATTAACCTTAGATAATAGGTCACCACTATGATTAGCCTTAAAATAGGTCATGGGATAATCCATGAGATGCCTAAATACGTTGACACGTATATGAAATATGGTTTTTCTAATGATCTTGCGATTTATGTATCTTGCAACAGGGTCAAATACAACGTTTAATATAATAAATGTTATGACTGCAAAGATAATTATTTTATACACTAAATCATAGTGTTGAGTAACTGCTGCATTTAGAAGTTCTTTATTGATTAGACTATTTATAATTTCATACATTGCCAAAGAGAAAGTACTGATAAAAAGAGATAATACGTATATAAAGAACTTATCTTCTATTAATCTCATTACTCTTATAAATTGATCTATGCGAAGCTTCTTAATCATCGTATTCCCCCTTTATATTTTTATCTACTTGTTGCTTTAGATAAAGTTTTTTATACTTATCACAGGTTTCCATCAATGTGTCATGTGTGCCTTTATCTACAATGCAACCCTTACTGAGTACATATATGTGATTTGCTTGTTTTACCATTGTTAAACGATGCGTTACTGTTATGATTGTAGGACATTGTTTAGATTCAAACAGGCTGCGATTAATCATAGCTTCTGACTCCATATCCAGTGCAGATGTAGATTCGTCTAGCAACAATATAGGTGTCTTTTTCAATATTGCTCTAGCAATTGAAATACGTTGACGTTCCCCTCCAGATATTTTCATTCCCATTTCACCAACTTTAGTTCCATATCCTTCAGGTTTTTTAATAATAAAATCATGTGCATTTGCCTGTTTAGCCGCAAACATGATTTCTTCCATGGTTGCACCAACACATCCATAAGCGATATTTTCTGCTATAGTACCAGGAAAGAGATAAATATCTTGTGATACAAGTGCTATCTGATGACGCCAACTATTAAGATTCCATTTGGACATTTCTTCACCATTTAACTTAATCGTACCTCTATATGTATGATAAAACCCACAAAGAAGTTTTATGATGGTACTCTTGCCACTTCCACTATCTCCCACAAAAGCTACTATCTCACCTTTGTTTATATGAAAGGTTATTTTATCTAGCACATCTGTCGATTGATTATATGAAAAGCATACATGATCAAAAGCAATAACAGGATTCTTTATATAAGGATAGTCATTCCCATCAACTCGCTCTGTATCATAATCTAAAAAATCTCCGATCTTCTTAAGTGCAGCACTTGCATGCTTTATATCGATTAATAAATGTGGAAAGAATACTACTGGTGTAATAATAAATCCTATGAGTTGTATAAACGCAATTAAATCACCTGGCTTTATGGTATTTTGAGCTACCATGTAACCTCCAACTAGAAGGCATAATATATGGGTAAATCGCGTTTGTAAAAAGAGTATCGGTAAAGATACTGCTCTAATTTTCTCAAGTTTTTTCTCCATATTATAGGCATTATTCAGTAGGTATTTTAGTGTACTAAGACGTTTATTCTGTAGATTGTATGCTTTTACCGTATCCATTCCCCTAAGTGTATCATGTATGACTGTATTTCCTTGACCGATAAATTCTAAGCGGTTTTTAGAATAATTTTTAACCTCTTGACTTAGTCTATTTAGAATAATTAGCGTAAATGGAATCAGGAATGAACTGGCAAGGTAGAGTTTCCAATTGACTGCTATCATATAGATAGAAGCTGTTACCAACATACAACCTTGAAATAGAATGCTCGGTAATGTTTGTCCTACAAACCTTGAAACTATACCTACTTCATTACTTAATACGGAAACATATTCTCCTATTGATTGCTTATCAAAATCTTCCATATGCATATTGGTTATATGTTCAATAATCTTTTGTTTTGTGTTTAATGTTACAAAATGGCTAAAACGGCCAGAAGAATAGGTAGAAAGATAGCTTATGACAATACCCATAACTAATACTAAAACCAAGTATACAATAATGTCTATCATATTTTCATATTGACTATCTAATGTATTATCCACTAGATTTTTAATAAAATATACTTTTACCAGATTGATGACTGTGAGTATGATTAAAGCGACTAAATGTATATATAGCCAATATTTGTATGGCTTAATCAACTTAATCATCCACACAACAGCTTTATTGGTTTTAACCTTTTGCTTATTATTTAACATCTACAACCTCCTAGCAAACATGACATACTGTATTTTAGTAGCTATGGTGGCAATCATAAAAGCACGTAGAAAAACATGATCTTCTTCAACCATGCCTTTCATCACAACAACTTCATCAATGTATTCATACTCTAATATTTCTTGTTCTATCTCATTCATGTCTATACCATATCTATTAACCTTTACTTGTCTATCCTTTATACCTATATATTCTAAATATTATTTTACCATATATAGGTTAATTGTGTATATGATACGTGCTACATGTTGATAACCATTTTGTATAAGGTAAGTATTGTTGGATAATAATTTCATCATCATATAGAAAGAACACATTTCTATAATCTAATCATGATATTGAGGTGCTTGCATCTAGTTGATCGTTACTGTTATGAAACTTGTTCTTTTATTGCATGAAGGTAGAAAATTTGATAGTATTAATTTTAGTAGAAAATCTACAAAGTTAAATTTTGAAAACTATTACCATCTGATAAGACCATTTATAAGGAGTATTTGAATGAATAAAATTATGATAAGACCAATGACAATGAAAGATATTCCTACTTGGATGACGCTTTCACATGAATATGATAATGGAGTTAGAATAAATATAGGACAACATAAATATACTTAAACTCAAAAATATATTATAATACTTTGAGAAGGAGAGATATTTATGGGAACTAAAAATAGTAGACACTATACAACCGAGTTTAAACAAGATGCAGTTAATTATTATCATTCATCAGGCAAATCAATGGCAAAGGTAGCCGAAGAACTTCAAGTAAGCCAGGCATCAATCAACAATTGGATACAAAATGCAAAGAAAAATGAAGGTACCGTTTCCGACCGTGGAGCTGGTAACTATGCTTCTGACGAAGCGAAAGAAATAGCCCAACTAAAGAAAGAACTACGTGATGCACAAGCTGCAATTGATATTCTAAAAAAGGCCATGAGCATACTGAACGACTAACGAAAGCAATATTCCAAGCAGTTGATGTAGAAAATCAAAAACAACGGCCAACAAAGAAACGCAGCTTTTCTGTTAGCGGTGTGCTCAAATTCTTGGGCGTTTCTAAATCTGGTTTCTATGATTGGAAAAATAGAAAACCTTCTAATCAAGAACTTCGAAAAGAAGCTATAAAAGCTGAAATTATTGAAATACATAACGATTCTAATCAAATATATGGTGCACCCAAAATCACAGATCAACTTAGAAAACGAGGACATAGGATTTCTGAAAGAACCGTTAGTAATTACATGAAAGAAGAAGGTGTTAAAGCTGTTTGGATTAGTCCGTATAAACGGACTACCATTAATCCAGACTTTAGTAGTAAACTTCATAATATTCTAGATCGTAATTTCAATCCTGAACGTCCCAATGCTGTCTGGGTAAGTGATATCACTTATATTTGGACCATTACAGGATTTTGCTATCTAACAAGTGTAATGGACCTATACTCACGTAAAATCATTGGCTGGCATTTATCAGATTCATTATCAACTAAAGGAGTAATAGCAGCTACTAATAAAGCAAAGAGAAATAGGAGATTTACTGATCCAGTTGTCTTTCATAGTGATCGTGGTGTCCAATTCGTCTCAAAAGCTTTCTATGAGGCAACACCATCAGACCAATTCATGCATAGTTATTCTCGTAAAGGAAACCCTTGGGATAATGCATGTATAGAAGCATTTCATTCAGTGATTAAACGTGAATGGCTAAATAGATTTGTGATTAAAAATCTTAAGCATGCACATGACTTAATCTTTGAATACATTGATGGATTCTACAATACAAGACGAACCCACAGTGCATGTGGTTTAGAGTCACCCAATAATTACGAGATGTCAAATCTCGCATAATAAGGTATAACATAGTTTATTAAATTTAAGTTGTCCGATATCTTGACAGAAGACCATAATTATGTTAAAGAACTCGTTCCTGACCTTGTACAGTGGTATGAAGGCAATGAGAAAGATATGGCATTTGGTGATTATATGAAGGCTAAAATTAAGCAACAAGAAGCTTTTATGGCTATCAATAAAGAAACCAAAGGGTGTTTAGGAATAATAGCACTATCTCATACCTATAATCGAATAACTTTTTTGGGTATTTCTCATACCAAATACTATAAATTAGCTGGTGATATGTTAATGTCTTATGCATTAGGTCAATTAAACAGTAGAATAGAAATTGCCATCAATTTAATAAAAAGTAACGCTGAACATATTAACTATATGCGAGAATTAATTAAAGAATATGGATTTGTTAAAGAACAAAGTGCATTGGAAAATGGGGTACCTGTCGATAAGATGATCAAAAAGGCTTCTACATCATGACTTAAATAATAAGGAGAAAAAATTATGTCAGATAATTATGTTTGTGTAAAAGAGCATTATGATACACTCATTATTGAAGGCGATGATCCATGTCATGACAGTAAAGAATTACAAAAATACATGGAACGTTGGACAGGGGATAAGTTTATTGAACTACTTGATATTGATAAGGATAAGGTCATACTAGAAGTTGGAATTGGAACAGGTAGAATTGCAAGAAAAGTATTAGCACAAGGGTGCAAAAAGCTAGTAGGTATGGATATATCACCCTTAACACTCAAAAGGGCTAGTGAAAATTTAGTAGATTATAAGAATGTAGAATTAGTTGAAGGTGATATTATAGAGTACCTCGGTACAGAAAGATATGATACAGCTTATAGTGTTTTAACCTTTATGCATATCGATGACAAAAAGCAAGCATTAAAAAGTATTATTAATTCATTAAAAATGGAAGGAAATATTGTTCTTTCTGTTGATAGCAATCAAGATGATTATATTGATTATGGTAATAGAAAAATACATGTTTTTCCATCAGATATAAATCAGATTATTGGTTACCTAGAAGAGTTAGGATGCGTGACTACTGAAATAATTAAGTTAGAAGATAATAATATGGAGATTGCAACAGTCATAAAAGCTGTTAAGAATACAAATATACATAATATAGAATATTTAAAGTAGGTTAATGACGCATATTTACTATTACAAAAGAGAATAAAGTGCAAGTGTCATCCCATCACCGGTATGTATAATTCGCTGTATTGTTATTTAATTTCATTCCAAATTAATCGTTTTCAAAATCATAATGAATTTCTAAAGGAAACAGAATCATTAAATGGAGAAGTTGTTTAGGTATCATTAGATTATGGTAAATATTTAATGACATCAATTTTTGATGATTGAACATCAAGTACGGTAAGATAGAATGATGGTGTTATTAAACCAATAACCTATACTAATAGATATCTTTCAATGCCAGTTAATCCTACTTATTCTGCACCAAGCCTAAATCTTAATCCCAGCCCTTTTATTGTACCCCTAACGCCTTAAAGGAGGAGATTATGAATATCTACGATGCTTTAAATAAAGAATTGCAACAAGTAAATATAGAAGAATTTGAGATTCTTAGCTTATCAATGTATGGGGAACTAACTATTATAGGTAGTTTTGACTCTAGTTATCATCATGAATTAGAAATTTATATAAAGAATCCAAGTTATATCTCCTTACCTAAGTATTTTGAATCACCAACATTTAGACTTGCTACTTTACAGGAAAAAAAGGATTTAGAAAAAGAAAGACTATTTTCAAAGGGGTTAGATGGCACGGTCATCTGCATTGAATTAGATAGACAATTAGCAGAAGAATTTGACCAACCTTTTGAAAAACATTATATTATAGCAGAGAATTTTACATATAAATTTGGCTTAGTATATCACTATAAACGTGAAAACTTAGAAGAAGGTGAACGAATAGCCGAATGGGTTAAGTAATACTTAAAAATAATAAAACCGTGTCCCGTCAGCTACATTTGATATAAGGAACAGTTTTTTTATTTTAATTTACTTCTTAATTTCAATAACCAGAAAGTAAGAAATTAGGATCAAAGCTTACGAAATTTTTTAAGGTCTTTTCTGGGGAGAAGCATTTCTAGGTCTTCCTTTGGGGTCAATAAACAAGAGCCAACTAAACAAAGAGGATGACACATCTTATTGCAGGCATGGGGACGTTTAGAATGACTTACCTGCATACAAGGAGCGAGTAAATGGCAGCAAGAAAGGGACGAGCTAAATTTTATAGCATAGAAAAGGTTATTTTGCTTTTCAATTGAGCAAAGTAACCTTTTCTTTTTGAATCTTAAATGTATGTATAAAGTAAAAACATAATGGTATCTTCTTATGTCTGATGATTAATATTCATTAGGGCTTTATAATTCAAATTCTAAGATTGCTTACACCCTAAACGATTATTCATGATATCAAATGAGTCGTTCAAAAAGTCCTCTTACCTTCTATACAAGCAATTATCATATACTTATATGCATACTACACAGAAAATTGTCAAATACATATATTTTTAGTTCTATGTTAATATCAATCATATATGATAAGAGTTTATTGTTCTTATATAAGTTGATGATATTGTTGTATAACTATATAAATGATATTATATACACAAACAATTTTGGAGGGATTAGTATGAAACAACAAAAAGAATGGGGTATAATTATTCAATTAGTTATTGGTGTGCTAACTAGTTTATTTATCTTATCAACCATTATACAAAGTAATATTATAGCTATAATTGGAGTACTTGTTTTAGGTGGAGGAGTAACGTATTTATTTGAAAGAATAGCAACCAATGAATTCGACAATAGTTTCTTATTTATTAAAACATTAAAAAAATATTCTGGTCCAAGAACAAAAAAACTTTGGCAAGTAGTAAAAAGCTTAACCTGTTTATTTATTTTAAAACTAATAGGTGTTGATTTTTTGCAGTTTGCTTTGGATACTTTTGGTCATAGCCTAGATATCAACAGATTGTTACTTGATAGTGCTATAACCATTACATCAATTACTGGAATTATTATTTTTGTATCAGCCTTAATCAAATTGAATAAAGATGAAGTTCATCAGCTTATAAAGATCGATAAATCTACCCGACTTAGTATCGCAATACCAAATCGTTTCTTAAAAGAAAAAATTAAAGAGGATGAAGTTTCAGGTTATTTTGTTAATCCAATAACAAGGGATGATATAATGATAACTTATGAAGAGAAGGCTTATTTATATGATGGAATCAATTTGACTGAGTACATTGAACATCTTTTGGAGCCGAAGAATTATGATGAGCCAATAACAATATTGAAAAGTGTACAAATAAGCGAGAATAATATTTATGAAATGGATTTCTTAAATCGCAAAGTTAAATGCAAAAGCCTTATAAGATTTCTTGAAAGTGATAATGGCTTCATTTCAATTAAAATAAGTACTTTAAAAAAGAATTTGGAAGCAAGAAATTTGGAATATAGAGAGATTCTTAACTCAATAATTCTTACAAATAAATAATTTTTTAATGTTACTAAATGTACATATAATTGAGAATAAATAGATTCCCCCTCTAGAAATACTTTAGACGATTTCCCCCGCAGACGAAGGCTGCGTCAGGCTTGACCCTAGTGGTTTTTACTTATTGGCTAAAGATGTGGAAGCTTATAACATAGGCTCTTTGCTTATGTTTATTCAATATCAATAAAAAATTGATAAAACAATAAACGTGTCTTTTGACAGCAAACGCTGTCATGACACGTTTATTATTGGTTAATAACATCACTACTAGAAAAATCATATTTAATTATTGATTATTCCTAAAGTAATCTCACCATCATGGTAAAATTCCACTACTTTCATTTTGTCTTTGGAGAATATCCAAGTATTAGAACTTACAGCAGTCACATCATCAATTACATCTAAAATTGATGATAGTTTGGATGTGATTACAGGATGGTTTACTTCATCCCATACAATAGTAACATCTGACTTGTGATTCCCAAAGAATTTATTAATGCTATCAATGAAATTTTCATTATAGGTACATTTACTCGCTATTTTTAGCCTATTCCAATCAAGCCGTCCCCAGTCTGTCAGGGGAAACACTTCAAATAATTCTTCTAAAAGTTGCTCTCCTTGATTATCAGATAATACCTTGTAATTACCTTGTAATGATTCAAGACATTCATCTAAAAGAGTCAATTAAGTTTCCTCCTATCTATTCAAATGTTTAAGTAATGATTTATAAGTAGATTCATCGCCTTCAAATGGTATAACATATTTCTTAGCATTGATTCCTTTTCCTGAACTAAAATCTTCTACATTTATATGAGTGCCTTTATTAGGATCATAATCTAATCTCCAACGTATTTTACCATCAGCAGATTGTCTACCAACTATTTGTCCATCTCCGACACTTGATTTGAGCCTTCCATAATAAGGCTTAGAGTCTGCTCCTAAATCAGCTATATCCAAGGCTAGATTTCTTGCTTGTTCGTAGGATTTTACTCCAGTTACCATTTGTTCGCCTTGTGTATTAACTTTTTTAATAGCATCTACTATGTCATCAGCATTCTTGGAACCCTTATTTATAGCAATATCTATTGCTTCAGGAGTAATTATCATTCCAGCTAATAGCCATCTGTTAATTTTTTCTCCCGTGACGCTATCTTCACCTTTAATTAAATCTATTGTATCTTTTAATGCATCGACTGGGTTTAGCCTTATAATGGTAGAAATCCATTCTTTAGGTGATACATATATTTTATTAGCATTACCGAAAGTTTTCCATTCTTCTATGGTATCAAACCAAAATCCTTTATATTTTTCACCATTAAACGTCAATTCTTTTATTTCAACTAAGAAGGGTTGTCCGTTATTTGCAAATATAATAGCGTTATCGCCTATATCATATTGAGAGAATTGGCTTTCTATATATTTTGTTTCTGTGCTACCATTGGATGATTGACTACAATAACCCGTTGGATCAATTAGGTTTACTGGATTGTTCTTTACATAGGCATAAAGATTAAGCCCGTCGCCCCTGTAACTATCCGTAACTGTAAACCTTTATATATAGTAGATATCTATAGAATAATATCTTTTATACTACAGAACAAAGTTAACATAACTAGTTAACCAATGGTTTAGGTGATGGAATCAATGGAACCTACCAATAGCCATTAACTAAAAATAGTTCACTTTAATCACTTAAGTTCTTATTATATAGATAACATGTTGTTTTTCAGATAATTTACTAGCCAATATCATCAAAATAGTGAGTTGTAATTAATAAATTGGAAGTTATGGATTAGTTTTCTTTCATTTTGATCCATTCTTCTTGCAAGATTGCATACAAATATTTGTCGCACCACGCGTGGTTTAATGCACTATTTCCACGATAATATTTAACATAGTGCGCCTCTCTACGCATACCTATCAATTCCATAATTCTGTATGACCCTCTATTTAATGTATTACAATCTGCAATTATTCGGCGTAAATTAAGTGTCTTAAAGCCAAGTCGTAACAATGTTTTTCCAATTTCTGTTCCATATCCTTTTTTCCAATAATTCCGATGTAATTCCCACGCCAACTCAGAAGGATCTTTATGTGTAAACGCCAGCTCGCACGAGCCAATGAGAGCATTATTTTCTTTTAATACAACTGCATATCTAAAATTTATACATTCCTCCTGCTCTACACATTTAATTGCCCAATCTAAGTATTCATATGCTTCTTTCTCGTTCTTAGGCTCACTAGACCTATATTTCATATTTTCAAGATTACCTAGCCAATCATAGATAATTGGAAAATCCTCTTGTCTAAATTTCCTAAAAATTAGTCTTTCAGATTCAAGTTCAATATATTTCACGTATATTCCCTCCTGTAGATACTAATTGATTCTGTTGTCTAACTAGCAAATTCCCGACAATACAGTTATATTATCAGAAATATGTCTATGATACAACACACAAAAGAATAAGAATCACTAAAAAAATATTTAAAATAACCATTGACCTCTAATAAACCCTATGATATAAGCTATTTAGTCAACGAAAATCTGAATTCTATAGCTATTGGGGGTGGACAGATTTGCGATATTTACTTAAGATTGTATATTTACTTAGCAACCTGTTTAATGGAGCATGTTCGTGTCATTATATGATACGAACTGCCTTATATCGTGAATTTAGAAAAGATAGGTAATAGGGTTTAGTGGGTTGTGGACATATAGGTGGCTCTTGGTTTCTATTACCTCAGAGAAAGACCCTGAAAAGCTTTTCCAGCCGAAAGACCTTAAAACCGCTTCGTAGGCTTATGACCCTAGGGGTATTCACTTGATGGCTATTGGTAAGTTTTGACCCTAGTACTTTTCACTTTATAGCTATTCATTTAGATAGCTTATGCTAGTGGTTTTAAGCTTGGTCATGGTTACAGGTAATAGATGAATAACCTATGACTATAATTCCCGAAAATATCTATTAAATCCCCCTAGCTTTAATAAACTAAGGGGTTTTTACAGTTTTATCCAATTATATTGCTTTAGACCATTTATAATAAATATCTGTAGCATATACACTAACAAGAATTAAGTATACATTTATTCTTTTTGGATTTCTTCGATACTTATTATTTTCCCCTTTGTGGGATTAAATGTATAGTATTGATATGTTATTATATACTTAATACTGTCAGTTGGAACTACTTTATATTCCCATAACATACCGTAATCATCTTGGTTACATTTGAGTTCCTTATCTTTTACATATACATAATTCTTTAAGTTAACTTGTCTAATTTTAAATTGATTAACACTAGTAATTTCTATACCTTCAGTTACTCTAAACTGCGATAGAATCAATATACCTATACTAACTGCAATAACAGTTAGTATAGTACCGATATATGTTCTCTTTTTAATTTTCCCTATTTGTTCTTTGGTATACACTTTGGATAGTATTCGTATCCCACCTATGATTTGCAAGATACATACACCATAAGCCAATATAGAAAATACAATAAATCCTACTCTTTCATTGATTTCACTTAATGCTTTAATAAATATTATACTGTATATGGTTGATACACTTAATCCTGATATAAGAAGAAATATTCCTAACTTTTTTGTAGGCTTTCTGTATGCAGGAAGTATATTCCCTCCCATATAATGCCCTAGGTCATATTGATGTTCCATCCATTCTTTTACGTCTTCTATATGATCATTTTCATTATCCACTTAATATGCTCTCCTATTAATAACTAAACTCATATTTATTGATGGCATCTCTTATTATGCTACTATTTTTAGTAATCGTTGCCTATGATTGCCTTAGGTCATTATACATATCATATTTAACTCATAAACCCCAGTATAAAAATTAACAACTGATTTTCACTAATGATTTGTACACTATCATCTTTGTAGAATTTAGGTGTAATTGTAATGGTGAACTCAATATAGGCTACCAATGGGTCATTAGCATGCTTGTTATCCACCTTTAGTATTTTCTCCTTCTACATATTCGCTATATCCAAGTGATGTTAAATAAAACTTTAACATATCTACTGCCATTCCTTTATTTCGCTCTATGGTAGTACCAAAACTACCAATTATATTTGCTTAATCAAAATCTAAGTTATAATAGTTCTTGATGTACTATCAATCACTCCCATTATTATTAAAGTTTATTTTAGAACCATCGGTATAATCTAGTATTTATATTGGAATTTGTTCATCTTTAATGGTAATAAAGCCATTGTATTGGACTTGAGTCAATACAGTAGACACAAAAAGTTTAACTTTTCTAATTGACCCTAAGCAGCATCGTAAGCTGATTGAGGTGTCATATAATTAACTGCACTGTGAATCCTTTCTCTGTTGTACCAGGATTCAATATATTCAAATATTGCTTTACTAGCAATATTGAAATCATAATAATGGTGATGATGTACCTCTTCTTTTTTAATCACGGAATGAAAAGATTCTATACAAGCATTATCATACGGATTGCCTTTGCCACTAAATGATTGTATCATATTTTTTCTGGCGATATAGTCCATAAACTGATGGCTTGTATATTGAGTGCCAAGGTCTGTTTGGATGATAATACCCGATGTATCCTCAACATTTAAACAAGCATTTTCTACAGCCTTTATGGCTAAATCACTGGTCATTTTTTGTCCATACGCATAGCCCATTATTTTTTTGCTATAGAGATCCATTACTGAAGCTAAATAAGTCCAACCATCTTTAATCGTATGAATATAGGTGATGTCAGTACACCATTTTTGATTAATTGTATCCGCATCAAATACTTGATTCAAAAGATTTTCACGTTCCATGACAGGTGCTTTTGAAGACAGTGGTTTATACTTCTTGACAACAATAGAACGTATTCCTAAAGAGCTCATATATCTTTGAACTCTTTTTAAACTAACAGATTTTCCATCTTTAAAAGCATTTTGTGAATTTTAGGTGCACCATAGCGTTTTTTGCTTTTATAATATGTTTTCAAAATATCTTCTTGAAGTTGTTGACGCTCAAGTATTCTTTTTGAAGGTACACTAAGTAGAGCTTTATAATAAGTACTTCTAGGAAATTCAACACTTTACATATAAGCTTTACAGTATATTTTTTACGATATTTAGTAATGAATTTGACAAGTTCATTTAGTGTTTTTTTGCGAATATGGCGGTAGCTTTTTTTAATATTTCATTCTCCATCTCAAGTTCAGCAATACGCTTTTTCATTGATTGATAATCTTTAGCGGACATTGTCTCATCCTCAGAAACTTTAATTGGAGAAAGATTATTAATCCACTTATAGATAGTTACTGTTGCTACGCCATACTCACTACTTAATGCCGATACTGATTTGCCAGCATTATACAAATCGACTATTTGTTGTTTGAATTCATCAGAATATCTGTTACCTGTTTTGGACATTGTTTAACACTCCTTTTCTTATGAACATTTTATCGTGTTAAACTTTTCGTGTCCATACTTATATACTAACACCACATAATTATTTTTTTCCACACAATTTATTTGATTGATATACCAGTTGGGACACTAATCATTAATTATCTATTGTTGTAGTGACCATCTTATAATTAATTGAGTCATGATATCATCAGTATGAACCTTATATTTCATCCTTTTTAGATAATATTTCTTTTCATCTCTTGGCAATATGCTACATGCAATAAAATAAGCTCTCTTATTCCATAACTCCATTTTATTCTCTTCTTCTTTTAAGTCTCTAATCCATGATTCTCCACCAGCTATATAACTTGCTAAAATTATTTTTCTTTTTAAGCTTTCAGGAACAGTTCTATAAATATCTATTAATTTATCGATATGGTTTAATTTATTATTCGTTACAAATAAACTTAATAATGAGATTTGAAAGAATTCATTTATTTTAACGATTTCATTATTCAATAATTCTATAATACGATTACCTGTTTTATGCATTATTGTCTTTTCACTACAGCTAACTGCTGAAATAAAATAATGACATATATCACTGATTGCTGGGATTAATCGTTCAAAATTTTCTATTGTTACTTCAATTGCATTGTCAGTACCAACTTGTGAAAGCCTTCTATAGAACCATCTCAGTCTAGAATAATTAGGAAGCTGTTCTTCTAAATATAATTCAACTAGATTTCTTAAAGCTTCTTCTGAAAATTTAGAACGCTCCTCTTCATCGAGATCTTTAATATTAATTTTGGCATATGGATTACCACTTGTTTTTTGGCTTAGGATTGCAAGAATCTCTCTTTCATCATTACTAATTGGGTTATCATTTAACATTTGAAGATATTTATCTTCAAATTCATCTAGCGTAAAAACTCTAGTCTTTTGTTTTTGCATCATAAGACGTTGTTGTTTATCTAACATATTTGCTACTTCATATATTATTTTTGTTGCATCATTTTCTCTGTCACAAAAAATTAAAATATCATCTGAATATCTGCAATATTCATATTTTCTCATTTTAAATCCGCTATCAATTGGAATTAAAGTCATTTCCGCTAATATATGAGCAAAGTGGGGACCGATTGGAATACCCCTTGATACTCCTTGTGTACAAGATTCGAGTAAAGAAATAATTGATTTTTTAGCTTCATTAGGAAATCCACAGCTAATAAGTTGATTCTCAACAATATGATGATATATCTGGTTATAGAAATCTGCAATATCTATATAAATAACAAATTTGTGTTTCTTAGCTTGAGATAAAGAATGCTTCCAAAATTTTTTCCACGCATCATTGTCTTTATATAGCCCTCCGTCTACAGTTGGCGAAAACCTATAACTGAAAACCCTTTTCTCACTCTCTACATCTCTTTTTTCTTCAATTTTTTTACCGAATTGATAGAGTATTGCAGATATCATTATACTATCTATTGGATCTAACTGAGTTGACACTCTATAAGAATATTGTGATTTTGGAATTAAGAATCTTCTGTTAGACTGCCAATTATAATTCCCAATGTCAATTTTAATGAGTTTACTTACGATATCTTCTTCCATATCGCTTATTACTTCTATTTCTTTAGGTCTAGGAAATAAATCAGTATCACTTTCTTTAATATAGATGTTTTATAGCCCATCTTATTGACTGTTCTTCTAATTTCATAATTCCCTCCAATTCCCAGTACATTATAACTATTATAAAGGAACATAGTAATACCCTTTATCTAAGTATATCTAATAGCATTAATACTAGCAATATCTCGTAGATATAATTAATTCTAAATACTTATGAAATACTAAAAAAATATTTGAAATAATTATTGTCGCCTTATTAACCATATGATAAAATTCAACTCCAAAGTTATATAGGATATAGGGGAATTCCTTAGTATAGAGAGCACTATTACCTTAATCACAAGAAAGCTAAATAGTCCCATCACCAGTATGTATAATTTACTGTGCTTAGTTACCGATATGCTATACAATGGTAATTTACACCTATTTATATATAACGGCTATCTTGTATTATGTCTTGTTTATATTAGAGGTTTACTATTATGAATAGTTTTAGAGGGAACGGGCTTAATCTTTACGCATATGTTAAATATTATCTAACATTAACTTTGAGATAACTCTATTCAATCATAATAACTGTCCATTCATCATCATTTAAATTTCCATCTAAATATTCATCATACTTTTCTTTACTTATTCCATATCCAATAACACCTCTAGGACGTGTCACCGCCACATACACCAATTTGGAATATTGCTTAATCCGATTTATTCTTAACTGAGTTGATTTAATTTTATTTTGTCTTTTTTTTATACCATGTGTTTTGCCTTTCGATTTAATACAGTAAATCTCGTCTTCAAGTTGTTTGATTTCATCTATATTTTTTTCTATTAACTCAGAGACATTCTTACCTGCCAATACTTCATGAAGTATATCTGATTCATAATTTGAGTCGTAAAAGGTTTCTAGAAAAAGTGTTGCATCATGTGTTTCACCCTTTACAGAATGAGCACTACATATTTTTGGACTATATCCCATAACATCACAATTTACACATCGTTCCTCTGGATTCTCTGCATTTGTATTGTTCATCGAATTGAATTTGTAACTATCTTCTAATGTTAATTTAGTTATGGATATATGAAACAAAGCTGTAAAACTTATCAAATAGTGATTAAATGCTTTACAAAACTCTTTATTTTGGTTATTGAATAATAACTCACACCACCTAAATAAATATAATCTTAATTTTTGGTACTCTGCAATATTTTCTTCTTTTAAATAGTTTAATAATTTAGTTCTACTTATAATATGTTCATTTATTTTGATTGTAGCTTCATTTAAAATGGTAACTAAATAATCAATCAAATTTCGTGTAATTTCATAATAGCTAATAGAGTTACCTTCTATATATTCATCTTTATTATATTGCATGAGTTCAAAATTTGGGCAATATGAACTAAGTGTAGTTTTCTCTTTATCCTTATGAAATTTCCTCCAAGATATAACTTTAAAATTTATATTATTAATAACTGACTCATTTACAAATACTTTATTTAAGTATTCTGAAAAAGCTTGTATAACACAACATTTCCGTTTTGACTTATCATATACTAACAAAACAGGTTTATAATCCTTAAATCTCGAATTAAGTCCGACTATTTGAATATTATCAATTGAAAATCTTGAAGCCATTTTTGCATTAAGTCTACTTAATCGATTACTTCCATTAATCGTGTATATATTTTTTCTCTCTTGCCAAACACTTCTACCATAAACAATATTATTATATATAGCTTGATTATTGTCTCCAAGTCGCTGATAACAAATATCAGCATTATGATTACATATAAATAGATTTTCTAGTAATTCATATTGATGATTATCCATATCCTGCATTTCATCTACAAAAATGTATTTAAATTTGCTTTGCAAAATACTAGTAATAATAGGGAATTTACTAATATACATAGAAGCTAAATAATATGCATCATCATAATGTAAAATACCCTTTTTAAGTAATGAAATCTTCATGTCTATAAGACCTTTATAGCTTGAAGATTCCTTATTCTTTAGTATAAAACCATCTTCTGTACCACTAATATAATAAACCAAATTACTATTATTATTTAGTCTAATCTTTTTTAATAAATCTATTGGGTCATGTTGGTTTTCTAACCATTTTTTCAATCTATAATTTGATAGATGCTTGTAATAATCTTTTATTGCCTGATAATAGTTTTCCTCATCTATACTTATAATTTTATTTTTACAAATACTTTCATAATATGGTAGGGCTAAGTATTTGTTTACAAAACTTTGGATTGTGCCTATAAAGTTTGGATAAGAAAATAATTTAGGACAATACAATTTAATTTTATCTATTATCTCTTCAACTGCTGTATTCGTATGAGAAATAACTAAAACAGCTTGATTATTTTTAAGAGGTAAGTGTTTTTCTAACACTAATAATTTAGCTAATAGTAATGTTGTTTTGCCACTACCTGGTACTGCCATTAAATCTAGAGTATTAAAATCTCGTATATAAGCACATCTAGATTCATCAAATGACTTACCTTCCCCCAAAAGTATTTGCTCTGAATATTTAATATCTGATTCATTTACTTTTATATTACTTGCTTGCATATATAATCGCCTCAACTATGTGTTTCATTGTATCGTCACTCTCAAGCTGATTTAAATTAATACTTATATCATTTTTCTCTATTGCTGTTGCCAACCTAAATGCAATCTCTGATTTCTTGAGGGATTTTTTAAGTAGCTTTTCTGCAAGTTGATTTTCAAAGTCTGTCCAATTACTTTTATTATGAACGTTTTTAGTAATTCTTCTGAAAGTTTCTCCAATAACAATTGATTTCATCAGACACCATTCTAAAGTCCATTCTTTTGCAATAAAAAGTTTTGCGGGTTCTTCATAATTATTTTGCTTCTGTATAACAGCTTCCTGACAATTAAGTTTGTATATATCATTATTGATTTTGGTGTAAACTTTTTTAGAATTATTAATATCCTCTTGATAAGCTGGCATATCACAATCAGTAATTACAGATATGTGAATTCCCATCTTTCTATTGTCTTTTCTTGAAAAAATTTTATAATAATTTGAAAACCCTAAATTCCCAACATTAATTATGGATACCTCATTATCAACCAAATTATAACCAATTTTGTCAGCTATAACAGGAATAATTAATTCTTCGGACCAACCTTCAACTAAAATTAATCCTTTTGCAAATAGAAGATTTGATTTTGTCACATCTAGAAATTTTTCTAAAAAGACATAATTTCGTTTATCTAAATTTGTAAATTTACTAGAAAGTGCATATGCAAAATTATTTCTACATATTATTTGGTTTTCTAGTGGTACTTTTGAAGCGAGATTAGGACTATGAGATGTTAGTATTAACTGAGTATTTTTCTGTTTGATTAAATTTTTTATTACTTTTAGTTGAACTTGAGGATGAAGGTGTGCCTCAATTTCTTCTATAAGTCCAAGCCTAAGACCTGTCCAATCCTGTTTATTTAAATGTATCAATTCTGAAGCCATAAACAATCTATTTAGTGAACCTAATCCAGGATTATTTATTCCATTTAATGATAACTCTAGACTTTCTAATATTTTTTTGATTTCAGCTTTTGTTGTATCAATAATTGACTCACTATCTTTATTAAAAAACCCCTTGATTGTCTTATCAATGTTGTTTTTTAAAATCTTACCATTTTGGTCAGGTATTAAAGTTTTCCCATTATTGTCTTTACCCTCAAAGTATAATCTAATAGATTTATTAAAACTTTCATATATTTTCAACAAAAGATGCTCATCAACACCCTTAAAAGCTTCATGACCTTGAAAAATTTGAGACAATCGAGAATTTCTTTTTGGTATTAATTCTGATTGTACATCTCTAAGTGGCTTTAAATATGTCACTTTTAAAAACTCTCTAGCTTCAGCAGGTAAAACTTTACCAATTTTATCACTACCTGCTCTTACATCAGATGGTAAAATCTTACCATCTTTTTTATACACCCTATATATTACATTTAATATAGGTTCAAATTCATCACTAAATTCCTCACGACTAAGAAATTCAACAAAATTTTTAGCTTCTTCTTCACTAAGACCTCTAAACTTAAGTTCTATTCTTAACTCATCAGATGACTTGTAAAAATCATTATCAACGATACGTATCCAATCATAGCTTGATGTTTTAAGCACTATTTTTATTGCGTCTATAATTCCAGTCTTACCAGAATCATTTTCACCAATAACTAAATTTAGTCCTTTATTAAAGCATATATCTAAATCTGGCTTATCTAAGTCTAAATCCCCATTTGATCCATATTTTCTAAAATTCCACAACTTCAAATTATATAAATACATCTTCTCACCCTCATTTTATTAATTTTATTAAGTATTGCTATTATTAGATAATCATATGGTATTTGGATTGTTTATAACCTACATCTAAACTTTATAGTTTGTATATTGTGGACCTATTTATAATTTTAACATAATAAGTCTAAAAATCAATAATAATAGTTTATTATATATCATCAATAGTTAGTCACCCAAAGGGCAGTAAAGAAAAAAGAAGTGGGTTGTTCTTTGAAGTTTCTCTGTAGGATTCTTTGAAGTCGTTATTTTCTTCAAGCATTTTAATAAAGCAGAAATATACGTACATTGTATACATAGTATCTAGTATAATAACTCTCTATCCTTTGCCTCATAAGATGGTTCTTGGTTTTTTGCCCCATAAGGAAGACCCTGAAAAGCTTTTCCCACCAAAAGACCTTAGAACCACTTCTGATGCTTACGACCCTAGTGGTCTTCACTGGATGGCTACTGGTTTCAAATGGATAATATGTATATAGAGTGCCTATTACTTAGATAAAAATAAAATCAAAGCAGTGATATGACTGCACCTGTCAAATCCACTGCTTTATAAGTTTTACATATGATTAGTTCATTTAATATACTATTTAGCTCTTATTGAGCAAGCTTATTTTTAAGCTTATTGATTAATTCTAGCTCGTAACTATAATCAACCTTGCATCCAAAATATCCTTGAACTTTGAGAAAAAATTCGTTAGCTGATTCTAATAGCATTTCAAAAAATTCATTCTTTGGAAGAGTTAATTGTGTTGTGGTAGTTGATTCTATAGTGAATAATACTAAATTATTACTAAGGTTTTTAAGCTTTAATTTTATCGGTTGGTCTGGAAAATAAACTTCTGCTTCTTGATTATTTAAGGTATCATTTACTAAATTAACGAG
This sequence comes from Vallitalea pronyensis, assembly GCF_018141445.1. Classification (NCBI taxonomy): domain Bacteria; kingdom Bacillati; phylum Bacillota; class Clostridia; order Lachnospirales; family Vallitaleaceae; genus Vallitalea; species Vallitalea pronyensis. Next base: position 140,361 of record NZ_CP058649.1, read on the forward strand.
GTATGCCCAAAGTTGATCTATTATGTCCCAATAAGTAAAATCCATCAATATAGTACCATTATATTCTAAGTAGATAACTCCTTCAATATATTCACTCTCAATATCTTTAACGATGGTTTTTATTGTGTTTTCATCATCTAATTCTATAAAAAAACGATTGTAATTATTATTTATTATAGATAAGTCTTCTATTAGTTTATTTGGATATTTTATATAAGAGCTAATATTAAACATAGATTTTACCTCCTTAGTTATTCAGGATAAAATTGTCCCACTCTACCGTTTTTAAATCCAATGACATAATCCGTACCATTATAAGTGCCTTTAATTTGATACATGCCTTTTGTTCCTTTATTAATCAAAGTATCTCTATTTTGCTTCATAATATCATGAATTGCATCAGAAACATCATCTACACTCATATTTTTATCAAAAAAACTTTGAGCCTTCTTAATTGAACCATCCCAAAAGCTTGGATGATGCCGTTCCAAGATATGCTTCATTCCACTTTTATCAAGTAGAAATGTTTTGTCGCCAAAGAGCATTTTCTTACCTTTAAAATCAGATAAAGCATTTATAACTGCATCAGGGTTAGCTTTTTTTAGCCCAACGATATTTTTATTTTTCTTAAAAACATTAAGTACGTCACTACCATTCTTAGCACCTTTTTTAATAGCTATATCAACTGCTTCTGGAGTTATGACCATTGCAGCTAATAACCATCTATTAATTTTATCACCAGTTATTGAATCTTCACCTTTGACAAAATCAACAAGGTCTTTTACTATATCTGCTGGTGTGAAGCCAATAAGAATAGAAGTCCAATCTTTAAAGGAAATATATGTTTTATTAGCATTACCAAAAGTTTCCCACTCTTCAATAGTATCAAACCAGTAGCCCTTATATTTTTCGCCACCAAAAGTTAATTCTTTTATCTCTACTATAAATGGCTGTCCATTATTAGCAAATATAATAACATTATCGCCTATATCATATTGTGAGAATTGGTTTTCTATGTACTCGGATTCTGTACTACCATTGGATGACTGTCCACAATTACCACTTGGGTCTATATAGTTTACAGGGTTGTTCTTTACGTATGCATAAAGGTTCAGTCCATCCCCTCTAAAACTATCCTCCTGCGTAAACCTCCCAATCCTAGGATCATAATACCTAGCCCTCAAATAATACTGCCCTGTAATACTATCCAACTGTTCACCAGCATAAGTATACCTATTCGTTACAAGCTGCTCCCTAGATGTAATATTACCATAAGCATCATAGGTGTAGTTATTAAGCATCTTCCCTAACTGATTAGTAATACTTGTAACATCACCATGGCTATTGTGTTGATAATAGTAGGGTTCTCCACTGGCGTCTTTCGAAGCAATTAATCTGTCCCCTATAAAATTAGAGCTTTTAACCTCACCATGTGAAGTATATTCACTAATGACTTGTCCATTTGTATAGGTAAAACCTGTATATACACCATTTTCCTCAATAGCTGTTCTAAGTCTACTTACCGTGTAATAGTTATTTTGATAACTGCCATCTGGGTTCGTTACATTTGTTAGACGGTTATAACCATCATAGGCATAGAAAATTGTGCCTGTTTTCTCGTTAACGGCTTGGAGTAGATTGCCATTATCGTCATAATTGTATGTGGTTATTATATCATTTTGAGTAGACTTTGTTAATTGATTTAGTGCATTATACTTATATTGTGTTGTTGTTTGATTAGGTATTCCAGAGTTAGTAGCTTCTGTGAATACTTTCTGAGTTCTGTTGCCTGCTATATCGTAACGATATGTTTCCTCCATATTATTAGGATAGATAACATTCGTTAATTGGTTTAACTGATCATATGTATAGGTTGTTCTTTGTCCATTTTCTTGTTTCTCTGTTATATTGCCATTTAAATCATACTGATATAAATAAGTGTTTAGGTTTTTACCATCTTTTGTATGAGATAATTGGGATATTTGATTGTCTTTATTATAGTTATACTTAACGTTTACTTGATTATGATAAGCAATATTATCTAATTGATTATGGTTATAGTTATAAGTGGCTAATGTGCTGTTCTTATCATGTATCGACTTTAGCCTTGATTGCACATCATAATGATATCTCATGATGTTATTATCTTTATCTGTGATTGTTTCAACTTGGTTGTTATTATTGTACGTATAACTTAATAAGTTTTCGTTGTTATAGCTTTGATTTGCTAGGAGTCCATTAGATGTATACCCATAACCTTCTATACCCTGATTACTAATGGTAGCAAATAACCTACCCATATGATTGTATAGATAATGTTGGTCTTCACTTAGTCCTTGAATACTTTTATGGATTAGGTTGTGGTCGCTATTATATTGATAGTTAATAACTTGACCCAATCTATCGACTTCTTTGACAACCCTTCCTTCTCTATCATATAGAAAGTGTATTTCTTGCCCCATAGGGTCTATAATTGATGCTAATTTGTTCATGCTATTATAGTGGTATCTTGTTGTATTACCTTTAGGGTCTGTGGAAGATGTCACGTTCCCTGCATAATCATAAGTGTATGTTGAGATGTTACCAGCTGCATCGGTTATACTCTCAGCTCTACCCCATAAGTCTCTAATGTACTTTGTGGTGTTTCCTTTTGCATCTATTATCGATAAGATATTATCTTGTGCATCATAGGTATATTGAACATTCGCTTTGCCTTGCTCTTGAGCTTCTGGTGATATAATATGAATTAATCTACCACCAATATCATAGACATATTCTGTTTTGTATCGACTTTCATCTGTAGCTCCAGATGCATAGCCTCCTGGATCTATTTGCTTGATTAGGCGACCTTTTCTATCGTATATGTTTTTCTGAAGAACTTTATTTTCTTCATCCTGAATACGTATTAAGCGTCCAAGATAATCGTATTGGTAGGTTGTTGCTGGTCCATCATTAGTGGTTGTATTATAGTTTTCTGGCTTGATTTCTTTAACCAGGTTACCTTCTTCATCATACTGATAGCCGTATGTATTGCCTTCTTTGTCTGTAAGCTTGGTTAAATTATTTTGGACATCATAAGCATAGATGATTGAGCCTTCACTATCGGTTTCTTTAATTAAGTTACCTGCTTTGTCATAGTTATATATCTTTTCTCTTATGACTTTTTCAGTGCCTTTTACATAGTCATTATAAATGATTTTATTCTTAACTTGGCTCATGCCTACTCGGTCAAATGTTGCACTCTTATCGTTATCAAGCCAATCACTTATATATTGTAAATCTGTCGTGTCCACATTGCCATCATTATTGGTATCGTATGTGTATTTGAATTGTGGTAATGTGCCGTCTTGTTGAAATTGTTTTGCGGCTAGTGATAAATCGTTTATTTCTACCTGATGATTGACATTATAATCAGGACCTAACATGTTTAATCGTTGACCTGATAGTTCTGTGAACTTTTTCTGATTACCGTCTTCTACATAATAGCTGCCCTCATCAAATGTAATATATCCCAGACCCATTACCTGACTTTTAGTCTTAAGCCGTAACGATAGAATATTTGTTTTACCGGTAGCATAAGCATTGTTACTATCAATACTTATACGTCCTGTTGTACTTGTATCAACGGTAATATTTTCATTTTGTTGATCTACATCTACCAATTCAAAAATCCTAGCGTCATATAAAATATTAAAATGTACAGCTGATAATGACTTATCTGTATCAACTTTTAAGTCATAGGTATAGATATTGTTTTCATAAATTTTATTTTTTGGTGAATAGATGCTGGCTTTTACATGGGTAGCGTTTAACCAATCTTTATCAACTTCTTCTTTTGTTTTTATTAATTGATTATTGGCATTGTAGGTAAAATTGGTCTTGTACCCAAGGGGGCTTACGACTTGAATGAGATTGCCATTCTTATCATATGCATATGTGGTAATTGCTTCTTCAACCTCTTGAGCACTGCCATCTATATCTTTCCCTTGTATGACTTGTATTTCTTTCACTAGCCTACCTAATTTATCATAGGCATAGCGTTTGATACGAGATGTATCATCATTAATCATGGATTCTTCTTTAATGAGCTGTGATAATTGATTGTAGTCATATTGTGTGCTAGCCCCTGTAGAATCTATAACACTGATGATTTGATTATTATTATTGTACGTGTAATAGATAATATTATAAACGTCAGCATCACCGGTTTGTGTCACATAATCATTGGATTTAAACTCTTTTGTAATTCGTCCTAAAAGGTCATACTCATACTTGGTTAAACGGTAATATGTAATACCATTTTCCTTTTTTAATGGTTGGCGTTTTTCTAAAAGCCATCCTGCTTTATTGTATGTATATAAGGTTTCATACCCTTCATGATCGATACTTTTAATGAGTTGTCCTATCTCATCAAAGATATTTTGGGTTAAAGTTTGCCCATCTTTATCTTGCACCGATACCAGTCGATTTAATGCATCATATGTATAACTAAGACTTTCTCCATTATCGGAGGCTTCTTGATAGTTATTGGGTGTGATAACACGGAGCATATTGCCCACGGCATCGTATTTCATCCTAGATTGTTGTCCTGATGGGTTAATGGTTTTCATTAACCGCTGATTATAATCATAGATGAAGCGTTGACCTTCTCCATCCTGGGTCGTTTCATTGTAGGTATTAGGGTTAATGGCTTTTATCACTTTACCTGCCGCATTATAGTGATTAATACCAATAATATGACCCATAGCATCTGTTGTATGAATGCGGTTATTCATTGCATTATAATGATGTATTTCACCTATGCCATCATCCTGTGTGCTGTCGTATTCATTGGGACGTATGGTTTTGATGACATTGCCCATACTGTCGTATTTGATTCTTGTGACGTTGCCATAAGGATCTGTAATTTTAGTAATGTTATTCATGTCATCATAAGCATAAGTAAGGGTTGTATCACTTTTTGTTATGGTTTTTACTCTGTTAGCGGTATCGTAGGTATATGTTGATGTATGACCCTCTGCATCTGTGATAGTGATAGGTAGTGGGCTGTTATCACTATAGGTATACCTAATCACCTGACCCATGGGATTGGTTTCGGATAATTTTCTCCCTTGTTGGTCATAGGTGTAAGTGGTTGTTGCCATTTGCTGATCATCAATTGGTTCATTAACTGTTAAAAGGTTACCCTTATCGTCGTATGTAAATGTTTGTGCCACTTGATTAGGTAATTGGATTTTAATAAGTTTATCCTTATCGTTATAGAACATATTTGTTTCATAATTAAAAGGTTGAGGTGAAATGGTTTTAATTAAATTGTTGCGGTCATCGTATTCAAATATTGAGACATGGCCGTTTCTATTTCTAACCGATGTTTTATTACCATTATCATCGTAAGTATATGCTTCATAAGTTCCATCTTCATATATTTTTTTGGTAATTAGGTATTTATTATTGTACTCGTACGTAACTTTTTCGCCAGTCTCTGTATTATGGTAACTGTTTGTTTTATTGACCATGTCATAATGATAGTTTATGATACCGCCATTGCCATCTATTTGTTTGATAACTCTTCCAATATCATCATAATCATTTCGTAATACAACATGCCCTTTTTTGTCAATGATGGTGATGATACGGTTATCTTCATATGCATATTGGGTAGATTCACCTGTTGAATCTGTTACTTTTTCTAGCATACCCATATCATTATAATCGTACGTAACACTTCTACCTGTAGAATCATTTATAGATTGAATGTTATTCTGGTTATAGTGAATATCTAGGTACGTATTTGCTCCACCATCTACTTTAATTAATCTTTTATTGTTATCATAGATGAGGTCTGTTACATTGCCATTTGGGTCAATAATTTTATGGAGTTTAGAATCTGTACCAAATAGATATTGTTGCTTATTTCGTAGCGTAAGTACATAGGTCCCATCATTTTCTTTCTTTAAATCATCATAAACACCTGGCATACTTTTATAGTTATCTTGGGTATCATCGTATAAAAATAGATTTCCCCGTCCGCTGGGATAGATAACCCTGATGTTTTGGCTATTGGGTAATTGTTCTATGTAACTGTCGTAATGAAATCGCCATGATTTGCCTAAGCTGGTTTCTCTGTCATCTAATGAATTATAGTATCGACTTGCTTGCAAGGTTGAACCCATACTTAAGATGGATAAATCTGTGTAGTGTGCGTAGAGATTACCCGTGATGATGTTGACAGGGTCTGCTACATAAGCGTCTTTATTCAATATACCCAAATTATTCAAGTGCATGTCTTTTGTGATTTTTGTAACCACATATTTAGCTTTATAGGTGTAGATATATTGCTCCGCTACTAAATCACCTTCATATTCTGCAATATGAATCGTATGATTTCCTGGCTTTTCTTGTTTTGTCTCATAGATTGCCTTATATCTTGCATAGTAAGTTTTCTCGGTTTTGTAGCTGCCATCTGGATTATCTGTACGTATCTCATCATCTTCTTTTACATGATCTTTGATAAATAATAGCTTCCCATGGTCTTCCGTTAAAGCATAAAAGCTGGGATGATTGCCTACCCCATCCCATGAATATTCGGGTTGCCCAATCTGTACTCCATTTGCATCAAAATGACGGGTTACTGTATTCTCAATGTATTCGGATAATATTTCATTCTGTTTAAATACCAATCCATCTACCTGTTCCTTAATTTCTTGGTCTATCAGTAGTAATTTACCAGAATATGTACTACTTCCATCTTCATTAGGTAGGATTCTATAATAGGGATACTCCTGTAATGGTTCGTCTACACCAAAATTAACTTTTACATTCTGATCCTTCAAAGTTTGGGTGATGATTTCCACTTTATCAATTTCTGGATCGCCTGTCATTTCTTTAATAGTTATCGTATCACCATCGATGGTTTTTACATATTTTAAAATCTTATTCTTACTTGTTGTTGTTTCTTCTTTTACTTCTTCTTGACTCTCATATACCCCTGGCGGCACTGCAACATCAGCATATGAGAAACTATGTATCATATAAAACGTTACTATCATAGCGATTATACAACTACCATATTTAATGTGTTTTATCATACGTAACATACCTCTCATTCTAGTAGAGTGAAGGCATATCTAGGTCATAGATGTCTGCTATGTCTAGTATATGTCCTGTTGCATCTACGATGTTGATTTTTTTAATATCAATCTGCGTACTTTCTAACGTGTTTAACTGAAGCTTGATTTTATATAACTGGGTTAAGTTTGTTATCTGCTGTTTGTTACCAGTTAAGGATGCAAGGATATAGATACGTCCGTTATCATCTAAGTTTAGGTATTGGTAAGTATTATTATGAGATGAGAAAATTACCCTGTTAATATCTTCACTGGCTATATGAATATGCTCTTCGTTATAGAGGGCTTCTATCTCAACGGTATAGATATCCTCTATATGTTTTGTCATGATATAAAGATCAATGGTCTCATAGTTATCCTCATCTTTTATCCGCTCTCCTATATAGGCATATGCTGATGGTTGGTTGGCATATTTTATATAGGTTTTAAAGGTCGTCCACTGAGTTACACCATTATTTGTTATGCCTCTTACACGTATATGATACACTTTATTCTCTTTGATTTTATCCAAGGTATAAGTGTTCTTAAAACCAGTCTGAATGGATTCGCCGTTTATCTCTACATCATATAAAGTCATTTCATCCATTTTGTCCCATGATAGGTTAAGGGTATCACTGGATTCTTGTAGGATAAAATTCGTTGGTGCTGGATCTCTTTTAATATAGGCTTTTTCAACACTGCTAAGTGCCAGTGCTTCGTTTGAGCCACCTATAACATAGAGCTGGTCCTTTATAAGAGCAGCACCTAATGCATAACGTTCTTCCATAAGATTGTTTTGCGTAATAAATCGATTATCCATGGGATTATAGTGTTCAATGGTGTTAAATGGTGTGGTGTTGTAACCACCTATAATCATGATGCGATTGTTCATACCCATGGCATCAAAGGCATATCGCCCTATCGGCATCTGACCTTTTTTTGTCCACGTATGTGTTGCTATATCATAAGTTTCAATATCACCTAAAACAAATCCGTTGTAGCCGCCCATGGCATATATTTTATTGTCATACAGGACAGCTGCTAATTGACTTCTTTTTGTTGGCATAGCTTCAATGGTTGTCCATGATTGGGTTGCTATATCATAAACTTCAACCGTATCTAACGATTTAGCTTCTTGATTATAGCCGCCAAGAACGTAGATTTTGTTATGCTGTACAATAGATGCTGCGCCACTACGTTTTGTGGGCATGGGTGTTATATTGCTCCAAGTATCGTGGGTAAGATCATAGACATCAATGGTACCTAGTTCTTGATCTGTTTGGTTATAGCCCCCTATAACATAGATTTTGTTTTCATGGGCTACAACAGCTGGTTGTAAGCGGGTTGTAGGGAGTGATGTTATAATATCCCAATGGTTAGCCTCGTGGTCAAAGGTCTCTATTGTGTCAACATAACCTTGACCATAGCCACCGATGATAAAAATTTTGTCATCTACGGTAATGGTTTTGAATCCATATCGAGGTTGTATGAGCTCTTGACTAACTTTCAGGGTGTTTAATGTTGTCAACTTAGGATTGGATGTTTTTTGTGTGATGATAGGGCTCCAATCGCTAGTACCTGAAGATGTTGTCACTCTTACTCTATACTCATGTGTTGTTAACGGTAAGAGGTAATCATGTTCAAATATTGTATAATGATGATTATCAATGATGACACCATCTACTTCTATTTCATAAGCGATTGCATCATGAACAGCATCCCATGAAATGACAATACGATTATCATTTGCAGTTGTTAAGATGTTCGTAGGGGGTATGGTTGATGCATAGGCTGCTAACGTAAAACATTTTATAGTAAGCAGTAGAATGACGAAGTACTTTAACTTTTTCAAATTCCTGACCTCCTTATTGTCCATTTTCAAGACCATCTTTTATCATTCTTAAAATGTTGACATAAGAACTAAGTATTAACGGTATGGCTTGCTAATACTTAGTCCTTGTATACTATTTATCTTGAATTTCTTTAATGTCCATGGACAGTATGGCGTCGAATAAAATATAGCTTTTATGTGCTTTATAGGCTCCATAGTTGTTTTTACCCATTACTGTAAAGTAAGGCAAACCTATGTTTTGTGTCTTATCTTGATACCATTTCATAAAATCAGCCAACTGGCTTTGAGTCAGTATATAATCTTTTGTTGTACCATGTTTCATGGTTAAGGAAAGCAATACTTTTTGTTCTGTCGTATCCATGACATGGACTCTAATCGGTTGTGTTGGCTCACTTTCTCCTCTTTCATTCACGGCAAGTATTTTATAATAATAAGTCTCACCATAGACTACGTCACTGTCGTTACAGGATATCCCTCTAAGTTGCTCATGGATAAGGATATAAGGCCCGCTTTCAGATTTACTTTGCATAAGGTTATAACCTGTAGCATCGTTAGCCGCATCCCATGTGAGGTGTACGGACTTATCTTTTACTTTTGTGATGATGTTCGTTGGTGTACTGGGTAATACTTGTCCAGGTACGCCTTGTGCTTCTGCTGAGTTATTGCTGGTTCCTGTTGTATTCTTAGCTTGTACAACATAATAGTAGGTTTTACCAAACACAACGTTGGTGTCTGTGAATGTTGTATTGGTTGTGCTATCTAAAACGGATACATAGGGTCCTCCTTCTGTTTCAGAACGCATCACTTTATAGTTGTCAGCATTGTATATGGGCTGCCATGTTAGCTCAATGGCATTATCCCTTGGTGTTATAATTAGGTTCATAGGTGCTTGTGGTAATTGTGGATTAGGTGTGATAGCCACTTCTGCTGAATTGGGGCTTTCACCGCCATCGTTGACAGCTGTTACTACATAGTAGTATGCTATACCATTGGTCATGCCTGTGTCTTCGTATTCTGTTTCTAGGATATTCTGGGCTATGGTTGTATAGGGTCCGTTGGGTGATGTGGAGCGTTTTATGTTGTAGGTATCTGCGTTATTTACTTTGTCCCAGACGATTTTTGCTCGGGTGTCTTTGGGGATAGCGTTGATGTTTTGGGGTGTGTCTGGGGGTGATTGGGTGAATTCGTATTTTGTTACTTGGTCTACATCAGCTATAGCATGTTGACCAAAATATGCTAGGTTATCATTTCTTCTTAGTATCATATTATCGTTATAATCATATGATTCTGCAATATAAAATGTCATCATACTTGGTTGGTTTAATTTACCCGCCCAAAAATTTATCTGGTTAACACCTATATTATCTTCTAATTCTAATACATGTCTCATCCATTTATCCTCTCCTAATGAATAACCTAGATATGATGCATTGGTATAGTGGTCAACATCTGCCACACCATCTTGAGCTTTATCAAATAAGGAATAATTTGTTGCATAACTACTATAAGGGTCAGTTCTATAATTTCCATAGAACCAAATACTTCCTTTTTCGATTGAACCATAGGAAATAGGTTGACTGTTTTTGTCCAAAATTTGTAACTCATTAATGAGAGTGTTATATGTGTCATAACTTCCAAATAAATCCATGATTAAGAAGCGATGCTTTGTTGTTTTGGCATAAACTGTTCCTAAGTTGACAATCGTACCATCCTGTTTAATTCCTTCTACTCTGTAGTAATAAAGTTTTTTATTATTTACGCTACCATCTATATATTTATTTAATACTATATCGGTAGCAACAATTGTATATGGTCCTTCCTTACTTTCAGCTCTCATAATAGTATATTTATCCATGGAATCAGAAATATTCCAGGTGATAGTAATCTTTTCATCTTGTCCTTCTGCATTGAGCCCAGATTTTAGTATTTCATTTTCTTTCAATTGTCCACTTTTTTTGAATTTTAATGTAGCAAAAGGATTTTCATCCGTTAGATTTTCTTCAATTGTTTCATATACATCTGCTTGAATAGGCACATTAGTCTCTGTAATAATTGTAATTTTTTTAATCCCTTTATGAGGTTGCACCTTTATACCCATTCTTGTTTTAGGTATATAATTCTTGTTCCATGGAGTATTTACGTTAAATATATAGATTCCATGATTTAATAATCGATCTGCATAATCCATATTCTGAACATTCCAAGCTGCTCCTGTATCATCACGTATAAAATGTTTTGTATAATGAAGCTTATTATCGTCTTCATCATATATATCGATACCATATAAATTGGCTTTAATTCCATGGATATCAAACCAAATGTAATTGGATGCTGATGGTATTCCCTCCACGAAATAAGCTTCTGTCCCCATACCACTATCATTTATACCATATATTTTATAGTAGTAGGTTTTTGCATTCTCAAGCCCTGTATCAGTATAAGTAGTTTCTGTTACATTATCTGCAATGGTTACATAATTACCATCTTTAGTTTCTGCTCTTTTGATTAAAAAGCTTGTTGGATTATTGTATGTATATTTAATATTTATCTTGACACTATTAACTAAAGAATCTATATAAGCATTAGTAACATAAGGTAAATTTGAAGCTTGTACATTCACTTTTAAGACACAAATTAGCGTTAACATAAGCAATATTCTTTTAATCATCTTGTGTATATTCACTGCATACCACCTTACCCTTCTATTCATTAATTATGATTTTATATTCATTTAATTGATAATATAGTATGGTATTAAACCCTATATAGTCCTTACTATTCCCATACACCTCTTCTTTTTCTTCGTTAAACAGTGTAAAAAATGGTGTGCCAATACCGTTAGCTCTATTGGTGTACCACTGCATGAATTCGACAGCTGTATCTGCGCTTATATCATATTCTCTTTGCATACCGTTAATTAGCGTAATAAGCAGAACATAACGTTCTTTACTATCATCTTGAACATATACGGAGATAGGTTTTGTGTCTGGGCTTTCACCTAGATAATTAACTGCTGATAGGACATAATAATATATTTTATTATTTTGAATGGTCGTATCAGTATAGTCTGTTCCTGTTATATTATCTTGAATAACTGTATAGGGTCCTTCTAATGTCTCTGACCGCTTGACTTTATAACTACTTGCATCATTAACCAGATTCCATGACAAACGAATACCTGTATCTACTTTTTGTATAATAACATTCGTTGGTCTCTGTACACCTGCTATTGCTTCAATTTCATTAGAAGGCTGACTTTCTCCTACCGAATTTTTGGCAATGATGATGTAGTAATAGGGTGTAGCATTTGATAGATTAGCGTCTGTATAGGTATTCGTTGTAATTTGGTCAGCTACTAGTGTATAGGGTCCACCTTTTGTTGTTGATCTTTTGATAATATAAGACTCAGCATTAATCATATCATGCCATGTTAATGTAACAACTTTATCCCCTACTAATACATCGATATTAATAGGTGTATTGGGCTTAACAATGGTTGGTTGCCCTGTTATTTCATTTGAATCAGCACTTTCTCCTGTAGTGTTAACTGCTGAAATTACATAATAATAATTCGTTCCGTTGATTAAGTTGGTATCGGTATAAGTCGTATTGGTGACTTGATCTGCTATTTGTGTATAGGGTCCACCAGATGTTGTTGAGCGTTTAATACGGTAAGTCGAAGCTGCATTGGATTTCTCCCATGTTAGTTTAACGGATTTGTAACCATTTTCGACTGCTAAACCTGTAGGTATTGATGGTATCCCTTGAGGAGTGGCGGATATAACGGATGAACTGCCACTTTCTCCATCTTTATTGGCTAAGATTTTATAATAATAGGTTGTACCGTTAGTTAATCCTGTATCGTTATAGACGGATGATGTAATGTTAGATGCTATGGTTATATAGTTATCTTCTGGGGATGTACTTCTTATTATGGTGTAGTTATCTACACCTTCTATGTAATTCCAGCTTAGTGTGACTGCTTGGTCTTTTGCAATAGCTTCTACATTACTTGGTGTGTGTACAGCTACTAATTGCACATTAAGATAGGTGCTTGGGTCTCGTTTACACTTCGCATATACAGTACCTGTGTGGTTATTGTCTAGTGTTATGGTTTTACCATCTGAACCTAGTTGTCCAGATAGCTTCGTACCGTTTGACTCAAGTTCTACAATTTCAATGCATTTATCATCCATTAGGATTGTGTTGGTGTTGGTTAATTTTACTTGTTTTATTGATGTAGCATACTGGACTAAATCTCCATTTTGGTAGGCTTTGATTGAGTATGGGGCTTTGAATCCTTGTTGTCCATCTTCGATTACTTCTTCTTTGGCTAGTTGGTAATTTAGTGACAATAATCCCTCAATTTCTGCTCTGGCGGTTGCTCCCGTTCCCTTAGCAATTATAAAACAAATCCTCTGTTCGCCATTCGAGTCATAAGTAAAATATTTTCCTATTTCACTAGCGGGAATTTCAGACTGATATATACCTTCGCTTTTAGTCGGTATAAAAACTTGTTTTGTAATAGCACCAGATGGGCCTAAATTTGCACAATCGGTTGGTAAAATATACGTTATATAATCAATCTCAAGGTGTCCAATACTAGCACCTTTATAATCACCCGCTTGTAATGTATATGTATCGCTGCTTCTATAATGCAACCTGCCATCCTTAACTTCATCACTTACACCACCTATGCTTATCATAGGTCTAGATATACTAAACTCTGTTTTATCGCTGGTGTATGGTTCGTATGCTGTAGCATTTGAACCTTCCTCTAACTGAATGATGTTAACGTCATCATGTGCTATTCTATATCCAATTCTAATAAAGCAACCACTAGCGTCTATTGTAAATGTCTTAGTGTTCTGTGAGATTAATTGTATTAAATTAAGTTGAGCATCATAAACACCATGCTGAGCTGTTGTCCCTGTATTAGCTGTATTAAGTGTATATGTTTTCCCTCCCGCAATTGGAATAAAGTCAGTTGTTTTAAAGTTATCAGTAGAAGGGGTTTCAATCCCACTACTAGAAATAAACAAATCAAAGATTTTTACTTTATCCTTATCAAACTTATTCTTGCCTCTGCTCACATAATCGTAACTTAGTGCGCATGTTACTGTATTTTCAATGTAGTGATACTTTGCAAGTAATTCAGCATCGGAAAGGTTGTATGTTACGTCATCCACTTGTATTAACATAAACTCTTTAATTTTAGGGTTAACATCAGTTGTATGTCCCCACCAAAGTAACTCTTTTATATTTTGCGTAGTTTCAAACTTCCAAACTTTCCTACCAGTTGAAGCATTATAGTTTTCTGTGGTTGACTGGAACAAACTAGAATCATCTTGTAGTTTAACTAAAGGAGTATTCCTCACACTAGTCGCGGGTGCCGTAGTTACATTGTAAAACAAAATATACTTATCGCTGGTCAGATTGAGCGTGGAGTCAATGCTTTTATATGCGATTGCCCCAATACTAGCAACCTCTATTTCAGCAGTACCATTTGCACCTAATAAATTTGTAACGGGTGCTACTCCTTTAGCACCTGGTCTAAATAACCCATTAGTATCCCCCAAAGGTCTCCCCACAACTTCATTAGAATCAGCACTCTCACCTTCCGCATTAACCGCAGATACCACATAATAATAATCGACCTCATTAGTAAGACCTGTATCCATATACACAATATCTGTTATATTATCACCCATTACTGTATATGGACCTCCTGATACCGTTCCTCTTTTAACCTTATAAGCTGTTGCCCCTTCGACCTCTGACCAAGTCAGCTTTACCGATTGATGTCTATTTTCTACAAATAATTCTGTTGGACTTGATGGTGATATTTGTGATGGTGTAGCTGAGACCTCACCTGAGTTTTCACTTTCGCCTGCTGCATTCTTAGCTATGACAACATAATAATAGGTTGTCCCATTGGTTAAACCAATATCTGTATAAGTTGTTGTAGTAATATCAGTAGCAATAGTTGTGTAATTACTACCTGATGTTGTACTTCTTTTTATGTTATAGCTGTCTGCTTCTGGCACTGAATCCCAACTAAGATTAACTTTAGAAACACCCGCCGTAACTTGTACATTAATAGGGTACGATGGTGATGTAATAGACGTTAACGCTTTTACCTGAATAGGTATTGATTTATCTTTTGTTGTCCCATCTCCAATTTGACCAGAGATATTCCATCCCCATGCCCAAACTGTCCCATCTTCCTTCAATACCATACTTACCGAACGCCCAGCATCGATAGCTTTCACACCTGATAGATTACTTATTTGCACAGGAGTTAGTCTTTCTTCTAATGAACCATCTCCTAATTGCCCATGATCATTATACCCCCATGTCCATACTGTTCCATCATCTTTTAATGCCATAACATGTGAATTCCCAGCAGAAATAGCTACTATATCGGTTAAATTCATTACCTGTACAGGAGAACTACTATCAAATTTTGTTCCATTTCCTAATTGTCCATAATAGTTTTTTCCCCATGCCCATACTGTTCCATCACTTTTTAGGGCTACTACAACTCCTCCACTATCGATTGCTATTACATCAGATAGACCATTAACTTTGGTTGGGAATCTACTATCAGATAAACCACCTCCCCAAGTCCATACTGTTCCATCGTTTTTTAAAACAGCACTTATACTTCCAGCTGCAATTGCTTTTACATCAGATAAATTACTTACTTGTACTGGCACTTTACTGTTTGGTTCTATAATACCTAAAACATAGCTATAATTATGCCCCCATGCCCATACTGTTCCATCATTTTTTAATGCTAAGCTATATAATTCATATGAATCAATAGCTTGCACACTTGTTAAACCACTAACTTGTACTGGTATCAAACTACTATTTAAACTATTATTCCCTAAATTCCCTTCTGCTCCATTTGCTCCCCATGACCATAAAGTACCATCGTTTTTTAAAATAATACTATACGATTGACCACCTACCATTGCTTGTATATCTGACACATTTTCTACTTGTATGGGTGAATTTTTATCAATCGTTGTTTCATCACCTAGCTGTCCATAAGTATTTTTTCCCCATGACCATATCGTTCCATTATCTTTTAATGCCATACCATGAAAACCACATGAAATATCTACTATATTGCTTAATGGTTTATATGCTTCAATAGTATCTCCTAATATAATTACTGTATTGATCTTCAATACAAAAATCATAAAAAATGTATAAATTATCGCTTTTTTTACTTTCAAAATCAAATTCCTCCTATTCTTTAATACAAGATGCTTTACAAAATACCCTAACTAGTTTTGTATATAGTCAGTAACAAGGATTACATCACTAACTTAACTTAGTTCTTAAGAAATACTATATGTCGTCTAAAACATAATATTCCTCTTTTTTGTAGTATTTTGTATTATTATTCCAATTATATTATACTCTAATTTTATTAGTATTTATTTCCTAAATATATACTATATGTTTATCAGTCGTTATTACTATTAAAATAAAATAGGCCTTACTAATTATATATTTTTTTATATTATTATTTCACAAATCAATATTCTATAATTTTTTCAGATAACTATACGTGTTTTTTTGCATTTTATAATATATATAAAATCATTAGAAATCCTTCTAACCACTTCATAAACTATGTGTACTAGCATTTCTTACAAATACCTATTGAGATTATTATTTGCATTACAATAACCCTTCTGCTAATATTAACTTAATATGTAACGTTGTACAAAATGATAGCAGATAACTTAATCAGGAGGTCACCCATGACACTAACCAACCTAATCGGCCAAGGCAGAACCGCCCAAGTGTATGAACTAGACGCCCATAAAATAATAAAACTGTTTTACCATGGCTACCCCCAACATGCCATAGAAAATGAATACCACATATCCAAAATGCTCTACAACAGTGGCCTTCCTGTAGCTAATGCCCATAATCTCATCACTTATCAAGCTAGACTTGGTATTGTCTACGATAGAATACAAGGTGTCACCATGCTAAAAAATATCTACTCCAAACCATGGCGATACCGCCAATATGCAAAAAAACTAGCTGAATTACACCATCATATACATCAAGAAACCATTATGGACTCGGAGATAGATAGCTATAAGAACAAACTCATCACAGATATGCAAAAGATAGATTTACTAGATACCTATACTATAGATAAGATAATAGCCTATACCCAAGCATTACCTGAAGGCAATAAAATATGCCACGGTGACTTTCACCCTGACAATATCCTATGTAACAACGATAAGCATGTTGTTATTGACTGGATGACTGCAACAAAAGGCAACCCATTAGGGGATGTGGCTAGAACAATCATTCTACTGGAATATGTTGTTTTCCCACACATGTCACGTATATCCAACTACATGGTTCATGTATTTGGAAAAATACTTCTTAACCATTACATAAAAACCTACATCCAACGATCAGGTGTAAAAATAGAAGATATTCATCAATGGAAACTACCCGTTGCAGCGGCAAGGTTATCGGAAGATTTGCCAAAAGAAGAAAATGATACATTAATAAGGTTCATTCAAAAAGAGATAAAAAAGTGCAAAATAAAAGAGTAGGACAACGCCTACTCTCTTATATTATAGTTCATCTTCTTCACTCTTCGCACCGGATACATCAATACGAACCAGTGATCTTGCCAACGCCGATTTTGCTCGGATTTCATTAATATCCTCTTCCTCAACCTTCAATCGTCGTTCAGCTCTTATTTTTGCTTCTTCTGCTCTTTTTTTGTCAATTTCATCTGGCCACTCAGCAGCATCTGTTAGAAGAGTTACCTTATCTGGTGTAATTTCAACGAATCCACCGTGGATAGCTGCTTTTTTCTCTTTACCATCTTGTCGTATGGTGAGCATACCACCTTCAGCAAGAGGTGTGGTAAGAGGTGTATGGTCTTGGTAGATGCCAATGTCGCCTTCGCTGGTCTTGAATTCTACCCGATCAACCTCTTCATTGAAAAATTGACGTCCAGGTGTTACAACTTGTAATATAAATTTCTTAGCCACATCATCACCTACTATACTTGACTTAATACATCTTCAATGCTTCCAACCATGAGGAATACATTCTCAGGTATATCATCATGCTTACCATCAAGAATCTCTTTAAAGCCTTGAATGGTATCTTTCAGTGGCACATATTTACCAACTTTACCTGTGAAGTTCTCTGCCACGAAGAATGGCTGTGATAAGAAGTATTGTATCTTTCTTGCTCGTGCAACAATAACCTTATCATTCTCAGATAACTCATCCATACCAAGGATGGCTATGATATCTTGTAATTCCTTGTAACGTTGAAGAATCTCTTGTACACGTCTGGCAACATCATAATGCTCTTCGCCTACGATCATGGGCGATAAGATTCTTGATGTGGAATCCAGTGGGTCCACTGCTGGATAGATTCCTTTTTCAACAATGTCACGGGATAATACTGTTTTCGCATCAAGGTGAGCGAAGGTTGTCGCTGGTGCCGGGTCTGTTAAGTCATCGGCTGGTACATACACGGCTTGAACGGATGTAATAGAACCATTCTTCGTGGATGTGATACGCTCTTGAAGTAAGCCCATCTCTGTTGCAAGGGTTGGCTGGTAACCAACGGCACTTGGTACACGACCAAGTAAAGCGGATACCTCTGAACCTGCTTGTGTGAAACGGAAGATGTTATCAATGAATAGAAGGACGTCACGTCCACCTTCATCACGGAAATATTCTGCCATGGTAAGCCCTGTAAGACCTACACGCATTCTTGCTCCTGGTGGTTCATTCATCTGTCCAAATACCATGGTTGTTTTTTCAAGTACACCTGAATCTGCCATCTCATGATAGAGGTCATTACCTTCTCTTGTACGTTCACCAACACCTGTGAATACCGAGTAGCCACCATGTTCCTTAGCGATGTTACGTATCAGCTCTTGGATAAGTACCGTCTTACCTACACCTGCTCCACCAAAGAGACCAATTTTTCCACCTTTTTGGTAGGGGCATAGTAAGTCAATAACTTTGATACCTGTTTCTAAGATTTCTGTTTCTGTTACTTGTTCCTCAAATTTTGGCGCTTCACGGTGAATAGGCCAAGAATCCTCCGTTACAGGAGCTTCTTTACTATCAATAGGATCACCTGTTACATTGAAGATCCGTCCTAATGTTTTCTCACCAACAGGTACCGTAATGGGTTTACCTGTATCGATAGCCTCCATACCCCGCGATAGACCATCTGTTGCACCCATGGCTATACATTTTACCACGTCGTCGCCTAGATGCTGAGCAACCTCTACCACAAGGTCTGACCCATCTGCTTTCTTAATAACGATAGCGTTA
This sequence comes from Vallitalea pronyensis, assembly GCF_018141445.1. Taxonomy (NCBI): domain Bacteria; kingdom Bacillati; phylum Bacillota; class Clostridia; order Lachnospirales; family Vallitaleaceae; genus Vallitalea; species Vallitalea pronyensis. The sequence goes on from NZ_CP058649.1 coordinate 159,680, forward strand.
TAAAGGGCTGGAAGATTATCTGCACTGAACTTAACGTCCAAAACGGCACCAATAATTTGAGTGATTTTGCCGACTCTATCTGCCATTGTATTACACTCCTTTACTTAAGCGCTTCTGCACCACCAACGATTTCGGATAACTCTTGGGTAATAGAAGCCTGTCTTGCCCTATTATATTCAAGGGATAATTTATCAATCATCTCGGATGCATTTTCGGTTGCTGAATCCATTGCTGTCATTCTTGCACCATGTTCACTGGCTACGGATTCTCTTAGTGCCCCGAAAATCATACTGTTTATATATTTTGGAATAACTTGTTCAAGCACTTCTTCTGCTGAAGGCTCATAGGTCATGATATCTGACGTGACCACTTCGTTTGCTTCAAAAGTGGATATGTCCACTGGAAGCACTTTTAACAACATGGCTTCTTGGGTAAGGGCAGATTTGAAAGCTGTATAAGCTACATATACCTCATCAATAAGCCCTTCTCTATACATGTCCAATAAACGTTCACCAATATTCACAGCATCCCGGTACATGGGCTGCTGGATCACTTCATTGTAGTCTTTGATGACTTCAAAACCATTTCTTCTAAGTTGGTCTACCCCTCGTTTACCGATGGCTACCACTTTGGCGTGCTGTGGGTCCGCCTCTCTAGAAACCAGTTTTACCAGATTGGAGTTTAAACCACCTGCAAAACCTCGGTTAGAGGTTATTACAATATAACCACGATTCTTCACGTCACGCTCTGTTAAGAAAGGGTGGCTGATATTCTGACTCTGTGCTAGGATAGACCCAATGGTTTCATGCATCTTATGAAAAAATGGTCTTGTTTCAGCAGCTTTTTCCTTGGCCTTTTGAAGCTTAGCTGTTGCTACAAGCTTCATGGCTTTGGTAATCTTTTGCGTACTTTGTATACTGTTTCTTCGTATTTTGATATCTCTCATAGATGCCATAGCGCTACACCTCGCTTAGGCTTTTATAACCACTTTTGAAGGACTCAATAGCTTTAGCCAGTTTATCATTTAGTGCATCTGTTAAACCGTCTTTGCCAATGATTTCTTTCTCCAGTTCTGGATACTTGGTATCAATGAATTCAATGAGTGCTGCTTCAAAATCTTGAATATCCGATAGCGCAATGTCCATGAGATATTTCTTGGTAGCTGCAAACAGGATAATTACCTGATGGGCTACTTTCATGGGTTTGAACTGAGGTTGCTTCAAGACTTCGATGATACGCTCACCTTGGTCAAGTCTTTCTTTTGTATCTTTATCTAAATCCGAACCAAACTGTGCAAAAGCAGCTAGTTCACGGTATTGGGCAAGCTCAACACGAATTGGCCCAGCGATTTTTTTCATGGCTTTAATCTGTGCAGCACCACCAACCCTTGATACAGAAAGTCCTGGGTTAATGGCTGGACGTACACCAGCGTTAAATAACTCCGTTTCTAGGAAAATCTGACCGTCTGTAATGGATATAACATTTGTTGGTACATAAGCAGAGATGTCACCTGCTTGGGTTTCTATAATAGGTAAAGCTGTAATGGAGCCTCCACCGTATTCTTCGTTTAACTTAGCTGCACGTTCTAGTAATCTTGAATGAAGATAGAAAACGTCTCCAGGATATGCTTCACGTCCTGGTGGTCGACGAAGTAGTAATGACATGGCACGGTAAGCTACCGCGTGTTTGGATAGATCATCATAGATAATGAGAACATCTTTACCATTTTCCATCCACTCTTCACCAATGGTCACACCTGCATAAGGCGCTATATATTGAAGTGGCGCTAACTCAGAAGCTGTCGCGGCAACAACAGTTGAATAATCCAGTGCCCCATTTTCTTCTAAAGTCTTAACAATACCTGCTACTGTGGATGCTTTTTGTCCAATAGCCACATAGATACATAACACATCTTGACCTTTTTGATTGATTATGGTATCAATGGCAATGGCTGTTTTACCTGTCTGTCTATCACCAATGATTAACTCACGCTGCCCTCTTCCGATGGGTACCATGGAGTCAATGGCTTTTATACCGGTTTGTAATGGTGTATCTACTGTTTTTCTTGTGATAACACCAGGAGCAACCCTTTCTACCTTACGGTATGTATCTGTATTGATGGGGCCTTTTCCATCAATTGGCTGACCTAATGCGTTAACAACACGCCCAATCATGGCGTCTCCAACAGGTACTTCTGCTACACGACCTGTTGCTTTTACAATATCGCCTTCACTGATATTTTTATCTGAACCCATAAGAACAGCACCAACGTTGTCTTGTTCCAAGTTAAGGACCATACCATAGACGTCGCCAGGGAATTCAAGAAGCTCGCCGGCCATAGCTCTTTCTAATCCATGAATACGAGCGATACCATCGGCAACTTGGATAACTGTTCCAACGTCATTTACCTCTAAATCTGTTTTGTAGCGCTTAATCTGTTCTTTAATAACCGAGCTTATTTCTTCAGGTCTTAAATTCATGGTTAGGTTCCACCGCCTTTCTGTATTTCATCTGTTTTAACTCATTTAATGCACAGCATATAGATCTTTTGTAATAGCTGTAATCTTTCCCTTAATGCTATTATCAACAATTCTATCGCCAATACGTATTACTAAACCTCCAATGAGGTCTTCATTAACACTTACATGGATTATCACTTGTTTCTTTGTGGATGCTTCCAGCTTATTCTTAATGGCTGCCACCTGTTCCTCCGATAATGTGGATGCAGATTCGACATACGCCTTTGCTATACCCTTGTAATCGTCAATCTCTTCAAGACAGTAGTCGATAATGTCTAACAGATGCTGTTCTCGACCTTTACGAATAGCAATAACGAATAAACCGAGTATGTCCTTGGACACATGTTCCCCAAAAGTATCTTCCATCATGTTGATTTTATGACCCATGCCCACCTTTGGGTGATTAAGAAGTTTGACAAATTCGTCTTGTGATGTAAGCACTTCCTTCACCCATAGCAGCTGTTCATAGATGGCATCTACTTGGTTTGATTCTATGGCAAGCTCAAATATAGCCGTTCCATAACGCTTGGCTACTAACTCAACCATGTTTCTTCACCTATGGACTCTATGGTTTCATCTAATAAACGATCACTTGTTTGCTGATCAATAGATGAAGCGACAAATTTGCTTGCCAAAATCTTCGCAACGTCTATGATTTCAGTTTTAATGTCATCTTTTACTTTTTCTTTTTCTCGTTCTATTTCAGTATTGGCTCTTTGCATAAGTCTAGCAGCTTCATCATCAGCTTCTTTGATAATTTGACGTTCTTTCTCTAAAGCTCTTCGGCGAGCATCCTCAAGAATGGCTGTTGCTTCTTTGTCAATGTTTGCTAACTTATCTTTGTATTCTTTTTCAAGAGCCAAGGCTTTTTGCTTTTCAGTTTTTATAAATTGATATTCCTTAGCAATGGAATCTTTTCGTTTTTGTAATATGTCTCTTACTGGATTAAACAGTAATTTTGCTATAAAGTAAAACAAAATAAGTATACTTGCAATATGCAGTACAATCTGAATTGCCATTTGTAAGTCGAATCCAATAATCCAGCTCTCAATAATATTCAAGTTCTCTTTTCCTCCTTTCATAAAAGGAACGGCTAAATAGTTCATGCTATTTATCACGTTTCCTAAGGAGTGAAAGGACTGGTTGCCCTCTCACATATTAGCCAATTAAACTCATGTATTTTGAGATAAGTGGATTAGCAAATAATAAGATAATCGCTACGATTAGGCCATAAATACCTGTTGTCTCAGCTACTGCTGCACCAAGTAACATGGTTCTTAAAATATCTGATTGAGCACCTGGTTGACGACCAACTGCTTCTGCACCTTTACCTGCTGCGAATCCCTGACCGATTCCAGGTCCAATACCAGCTATCATTGCTAAACCTGCTCCAATTGCTGAACATGCTAAGATTAACGCTTTTCCATCGATTTGTTCCATGATGATATCCTCCTCTAAATCAATTATTTGTTGTTAAAAGAATTTTGAAAATACATCTACAAAAAGTAGTATCAACGCCACAATAAGGGCATATATGCCTGTTGTCTGGGCCACTGCTTGACCAAGCAACATGGTTCTTACGATTGGACTTTGCAATTTCGGTCTTTTACCAACTGCTTCTGCACTTTTACCTGCTGCAAAGCCTTGTCCTATACCAGGACCTATACCTGCTATCATTGATAATCCTGCTCCAAGAGCACTAGCTGCTAATACAATACCAACACCTTCACGTGTTACCAAAGGATTAGCAAATAGCATGATGATGGCAATAACAAGAGAAAAAATCCCCGATGTTTCTGCCACGGCTGAACCAAGAAGCATGACGATTGTTGCAGGTCGTCCACCTTCTGGATTGTTACCAACAGCTTCTGCCGCCTTACCAGCAGCAAAACCTTGTCCAATCCCAGGACCGATACCTGCTATCATAGCAAATCCAGCACCAACGGCTGAAAATCCTAAGATTAATGCTCGCTTATCTACATGTTCCATCCAGCCAAGGAGCAAGTCAAGTATGCCATTCATGACCTCACCTCGCTTATTCGTTTGTGATCTTTTCTACTCAATAGCACTTGATACAAATGTCATGCTCAGCATAACAAAAATAAAGGCTTGAAGCACACCAGCAAAAACATCAAAGTAACCATGTAAAGCGGCTGGTACTCCGAGTAGAGCAAACCATGGTAAATTATAATACAATGTCATAATAATGGTTCCACCTAAGATATTACCGAATAAACGGAAACTCAGTGAAACGGGGTTAGCTAGTTCACCAATAATATTAAGTGGTGTCATAGGCCATAGAGGCTCTGTAAATCCTTTTGCCCACTTTCCAACACCTTTTGCTTTAATACCAAAGCCTTGAACCATAAAAAATGTAATGAGTGCTAATGCAAATGTCACAGCTGCATCTGCTGTAGGTGGTCTTAAGAAGCCAACACTGAATGTCCCATTGTTAAACTGTGGACCAATGAGTAAGCCTAACAGGTTGGAAAATAAGATGAAGACGAACATGCATCCGTAAAATGAAGAAAATTTTCTTCCCTTTTCACCCATCGTAGAGACTGTGAAATTATCCAGCATCTCCACAATCCATTCAATGACATTTTGCACCCCTGATGGTATGCTTTGTGCCTTTTTTAGGACTCTTCTTATGCCAAGTGCTACGGCAATAAGGACAATTCCAATTAACCACACATTCACCATCGATTCAGTAATCCATATTTCGAGACCAAATAACTTAATGGTCGCGACGTGATGAATACCAATGTCCATGAGTAAACTCTCCTTTCCTCATAGGTATGTTAAAAATCCGATTCTGCTTCTTCATCATCTTCCCATTCGACAAAGGTCACAGAACCATCTTTTGGTGTAGGTTTTTCTATGTATCCTTGCAGGTATGCTGCTACTTTCATAGACACAAGTGAAATAATAACACCTACTAAGTTAATCGTCGGCTCTAATGCGCCGATCATTAAGACTAAAATTGATAATAAATACCTTAAAAAATAATGAAAACTTGCATAGGTCTGAGCTGCCTTTGGAGGTTTGTTAAGGGCTTTTGTAAAAGTAACTTCCATTAGTTTTAACTTTAATATAGAAAATATTCCTCCAAGAGCTAATCCTTTACCATATGCTGCTATATCTGGAACAAAAAATAAACCTATACCAAATGAAAGGACAATTATACCAATCATCTTAATCGTTAATGGGATAAATATGGATTTTTCTGAATGCATATTAAGAGTCCTTCTTTCTATTTTTTGTACCTTTCATTGCAATCACATAGAGATTACGAAAAGCAGATAGCACACCCAATATGGTGAATATAATTAAGAATAACGGACTTGTATCACATCGACCGTCAAGGAAATTTCCAAATAATACACATCCAATAATCGGTATCGCCATTAGAAAACCAATTTGACTTAATAAAGACAGGCTTTTCATTATATTTGAATCAAATTTCATGAGTTTCCCCCTCTTTATAAAGTATTATACGCATCTTTCAGCCATATGTCTACATAACCCTTTAAAATATTACAAATTGTTTCCAACTTCTTCCATATTAGAGTATGTGGTTCCATATCTGGTTTTTCTCAATGTTACGTACTATTGAAAGTGCTTGGTGATATTATCTACTATACGCTGGGAAGCATGGCCATCCCCATAGGGATTGACTGCATTTGCCATCTTTTCATAAGCTGCTTTATCTTCAATCAACTCACTAGCCATGTCATAAATGGTTGCTTCGTCTGTACCGGCAAGCTTCAACGTACCTGCTTCTACCCCTTCTGGTCTTTCTGTTACATTCCTTAATACCAAAACAGGTTTTCCCATAGAAGGCACCTCTTCTTGAAGCCCTCCTGAATCTGTTAATACCAGATAGGATCGATTTAACAAGTTGTGCATATCCTGCATTTCTAAAGGTTCCAATAAGTGTATACGTGGATGATTACCAAGAATACGATCGGCTACTTCTTTTACTGCTGGATTCAGATGAACAGCATACACTACTTCTACGTCACGATGATCTTGGGCAATCCTTAAAACAGCTTTACAAATATTTTCCAAAGGTTCCCCCAGGTTCTCACGTCGGTGAGCCGTCATAGCAATAATTTTTTTACCTGTATAGTCAAGATGATTAAGCTTATCTACTTTGAAGCAATAATCATCACGGATGGTTGTCTTTAGGGCATCAATTACTGTATTACCTGTGACAAAAATAGCGTCATCTGGTACAGCTTCCTTTAACAAATGTGCTCTTGATGTGTCTGTTGGTGCAAAATGCAAGTCTGTTATACACCCTGTTAATTTACGGTTCATTTCTTCTGGATACGGTTGATACTTATCATAAGTACGTAAACCTGCTTCCACATGTCCCACACTTACACGATGATAAAATGCCGCCAGTGAACCAACAAATGTGGTGGTGGTATCCCCATGTACCAGTACAATATGCGGTTTTTCCTTACCAATAATATCACTAAGACCCTCTAATGCCCTTGTGGTAATCTGAGCCAGTGTCTGCCGTTCCTTCATAATATTCAAGTCATAATCCGGTGTTAAATCAAACACTTCCAATACTTGATCTAACATTTCACGATGTTGGGCTGTTACACAAACAAGGCTATCTATCTGATCAGAGGCTTCTAGTGCCTTAACTACAGGCGCCATCTTAATGGCCTCAGGTCTGGTGCCAAATATGCTCATGACTTTTATCTTCACGCATTTCATCCTCCCTCTTCAAGCTGTCCATTAAACATGTACAATGATATCAGCTCCTGTATTAAGTATCATGACTTTTCTTACAGATAAACACGAAGCCACAACACGGGTGGGAAAATTTATGTCACACTTAATTTCCCAATAATACTGTTATAATATTCTTTCCATACTATTTTAATCCATTTTATATTATACAACATTTATGCCTGTATGCAAAATACTTTTAAGACCTATTTACAAAAATAGCAACTTATACGATATCTAAATAGAAGAAAAAAGAACTCTTTGCTTATCTGACCAAAACATATACCCAGCTAATTCTATTCGTCTACAATATCATTATCTTTGCTCAGATTAATGGTTATTATTTTATCTAAAATACCGTTAAGAAACCATTTTTACTTAATTTGTTCCTCACCTAAGATTATGGTATAATAACCTATATTGAAATTAAACTGCTTAGAAAACTGACTTAGCATGTTTTTCACCAAAGAAATGAAATTAGCCCTACTACAGCAGTCGAAGGTCTCATTAGACCTATAAAAATGAGGAGTGATGCTATGGAACCAATTATTAGTCAATTACACATTACTGAAAATGTAACATTAATCACTTTGGCCAATATACCTATCAATGATAAAGATATTGCTGCTATCTTTACGTCTCTTGCTGAGGCAGATATTAACGTGGATATGATAAGTCAGACATCGCCCTTAAAAGGTAACATCAATATTTCATTTACCTTGCAAGATGATGACCTTTTTCACGCCATACAAACTTTAAAATCTTACAAAGCACACATTCCTAATCTTCGTATTGATGTGAATTCCAATAATACTAAGATTTCCTTATATGATGAAGCCATGCAGTTCCAACCAGGTGTGGCAGCTAAAACCATGACCCTGTTGTCAAATGCCCATATTGATATTAAGATGATTACAACATCAGAGATCGATATCTCTTATCTTATCTATGCATCTGACCAGCCTCATGCAGTGGAAGCACTCAAACCTATCTTGAAGGTCAATTAAAAACATTTTATTAGATAAAAAAGCTATTCCGCAACGTTCATGTTGTAGAATAGCTTTATTGATATGTGTCTATGATACTCATTGTCGCTTATTGTTCACTTTAATATGCTTAGAAATAAAATCAGCAAACCATACGGTCACAATGATGGCAATGATGATCAGTGCTAATTTGATATCATCCATGGCAATCAATATACCTGCAATACCAAAACCGCCGCTGACACCGTATAAGGTAAGGACAGCACGTCGATGGCTATACCCTCTATCCATTAACCGATGGTGCAGATGGCCTCTATCCGCTTGCATAACTGGCTTTCCATTGGCTACTCGTCTTAAAATAGCAAAGAACGTATCAAAGATAGGTAACCCAAGGATTAAAACAGCCACAATAATGGTGATGGCTGTATAGCTCTTAATAAGACCCTGAATGGATATAACCGATAAGGTAAAACCTAAAAATGTAGACCCTGTATCCCCCATAAAAATAGTGGCTGGATTAAAATTATGTGGTAGGAAACCAAGGCAAGAACCCGCAAGAGCAGCTGTCAATAAAACAGCAGTAGGTTCACCATTTAAAATGGATATAAACATAAGACATAAGGCGGCAATAGACGAAATACCCGTTGCCAAACCATCCAGTCCATCCATTAGGTTAACCGCATTGGTTACCCCAATAATCCATACAATGGTGACAATATTACTAAAAGAACCCAGTAGAATGACACCGCCTGGTGCCCATGGCCAGCTAAAAGCCTGAATACTGGTTCCTGTTGCTACCACAATCAAAGCCGATAATATCTGGAAAAACAATTTTATTTTAGCAGGCAGGTCATAGATATCGTCTAATAGACCCACGACGGTAATAACCAAACCTCCCCCTAATAATCCCACCAGGTTGGGCAATTGAAGATTCTTGATGGTAGGTGCTAATAAAGCAACGGTGATAACAAAACCCGCTACAATGGCCGTTCCCCCAGCAAGAGGCATGGGTTTCGTATGTATTCCTCTCGCCTTTGGCATGTCAACTGCCCCAACTTTGAAAGCAAATTTTTTGCTTAAGGGTGTAATGATACATGCTGTTACAAAGGCCATGACAAAAGCAACGATGTATAATAAATTGCTGTTAATATCATTTAAAAAATCAGACATCTTTTTTTCATCTCCCCTAAATAGGTCGTTATGTACATGAATTATTTGAATTTCTCAACGTTTATCTGAGCTTCCTTAAGAAGCTGCATGGATAATTCATCTGGATAATCCCCTTTGAATACAACTCTTTTAATCCCTGCATTAATAATTAATTTAGAACAGATAACACATGGTTGAGCTGTTACATAGATGGTCCCTCCCTCAATGGACACACCGTGCATGGCTGCTTGAACAATGGCATTTTGTTCGGCATGTGAGGCACGGCATAACTCATGCCTCTGACCAGATGGAATACCGAGTTCTTCCCTTAGGCAGCCTACTTCTTCACAGTGTTTACAACCGGATGGGGCACCATTGTACCCGGATGTTAGAATTCTTCTATCTTTAACAATGACGGCTCCAACTTTCCTTCTTAAACAAGTAGAGCGTCCTTTAATTATTTCAACAATATCCATAAAATATTGGTCCCATGATGGTCGCATAGACATAACCTCCGTATTATAATTCAATCTTTTCTATACGTCTTTTGTGTCTGTCTTCATCGGAAAACGGTGTATGAAGGAATAGATCAACAATCATTAATGCCAATTCCCCACCAACGATTCTTCCGCCTAAGGCTAAAACATTTGCATCGTTATGTTCTCTTGTGGCTTTTGCAGAAAAACAATCGTGACATAGGGCACAGCGAATACCCTGTACTTTATTGGCTGCCATAGAGATACCAATTCCTGTACCACAAATTAAGATACCTTTTTCACACGTTTCATTGACAACGGCTTCACAGACAGCTTTTGCATAATCTGGATAATCACAGGATGATGTATCATAACATCCATAATCCTTGTAAGGCAGTCCTTTCGTCTCTAAGTACTTTATGACTTCTTGTTTTAAAGCATATCCTCCATGATCACTTCCGATTGCTATCATTACAGTTCCTCCATATTATAAGAATTTTTATTTATCTTTTCAATAAGTAATAGGGTTAGACCCCTTATCTCCTTGGCGCAACGATCATATATGGTCTTACTGCCTCCATAAGGATCATGTATATCGCCTGCTTCTCCCACATACTCCCTATATGTTTTTATCTGACTAACAAGATGAGGGTATAGCTTATGAAGATATTGTTTATGGTTATCTGTCATGGTGAGTACCATGGTTTCCTCTTCCACTTCATGTTCACAAAATGCTGTGGCTACATGATTTGCAATAGCGGGATAATCTTGTTCAACAATATCCCTTGTATGCCCATTGGCAGGAGAAGGTGACATAACGCTTATACCTCGGGATAATACTTCAACAGATATATCCCCATCTTGAAAATACCGATACGCCATGGCCTCAGCTAATGGGCTTCTACATGTATTGCCTGTACATACAAATATAATACGTTTCATTTCATCACCTATCTTATATGCGAATGACTTTGTTACCTGCTGCTTTTAATAAGCGATTCATGGTTGCATAACCAATATCTTGATTTGAAAAAGCTTCACTATAAATACATGACACTTGCCGCTCATCAAACTCACGAAGGACTTTAAAAAGATTGGCTGCAATATCATCCGGTTTGTGTCTGTCACCAATAACCAGAACATGATCACCTCGATAACGGTCTTTCGTCTGTTTGGTTGCGATAATGCCAATACGGGAACCTTCCATTTCCTTTTGTTCTACTAATTTATTAATATGATCAATGACACGATCTTTATTTCCCTTAAAAACAATAAGCTCTGCGTTCGGTGCATAATGGCGGTATTTCATACCGGGAGCTTTGGGAACCATGTTTTCATTCATGGATTTAATGGCTGGGTCTTCTACAACAGCACCAACAACTTTTTCAAGCATTTTCTTCGTAATACCGCCTGGTCGAAGAATGGTGGGGGTGCTTTCTGTTACATCCACTACCGTTGACTCCAGTCCAATTTCACTGGAACCGCCGTCAATAATCATGGACACTTTCCCTTGTAAATCATGAATCACATGCTGTCCCATTGTTGGACTAGGTCGACCAGAAATATTAGCGCTAGGGGCTGCTATTGGTAGACCTGATGCTTCAATGATGCTTCTTGCAATAGGATGCGATGGGATACGAATGGCCACTGTACTTAATCCACCTGTAATATACGCGGGTATAATCTCTTTCTTATTAAACACAAGGGTTAATGGTCCTGGCCAAAAATGCTCCATAAGTAATCGAGCCTTATCCTGAATATGCATGGCATATTTCTCCACATCTTCCATGTGGGCAACATGAACAATAAGTGGATTATCCGATGGCCTGCCTTTCGCTTTGTAAATATCTGAAACAGCTTGTGCGTCAAGTGCGTGAGCACCTATACCATAGACCGTCTCTGTAGGAAAAGCCACTAAGCCACCTTGCTGTAAAATATGAGCTGCCTCTTCAATTATATTATGTTCGATATCCTTATTGTCTACTCTACGAATTATGGTTTCCATACAATATCTCCAATTCCACCCATACAAAATTTACAACATACCAAAAAAAAATCAATAGTATATCATGCATCATGAAAAAATTCACAACGTTATTATACCATATTTTGATAAAAATAAAAGGATAACCTACTTTTCGCCTTGGTCATCCATCCAAATAATTGTTCTAAAGTACGTCTTTTTAAGACTTAAATGTATACATGTTCTGTTCTTCTCGCTTATCGGTTTGGCTAATAAACCACAATCCTATAATGGTCAAAGCTGCACCAATGAGAATGAGTATTTCCAATTCTCCACCTTCCGGTTGAAAAGGTATCACATGCCGCCATAAAATACTGGTGGTATTAATGACCACATGCAAAATAATGGCACCGTATAAACTCCCTGTCCATATGACCACATAACCAAATAGTATACCCATGACACATGCATAGATACCCTGTACAAGATTCATATGACCAATACCAAAAAAAAGTGCTTGTATGCCAATGGCCACAACGACGCCAAATCCTTGTCGAAGCTTACCTAACAAGATACCACGATAGAAAATTTCCTCCATAATGGGTGTAATAATCCCTGCCAGCAACAGTGTGATGAAAAAAGGCTGATTGATGATGCGCTCAATGACTTGTCCATACTCTGGAAACATCTCTCCTAGAGGTAATAACCATAGAAAACCATTGACGAAGAGATTCATGCCTACGCCGCATATAATACATATGCCAATGGTTATAACTGACACCGTTTCACTCAGCTTTGTCTCTAACCAAAACTTTTGGCGATTAAGACGATAGATTAACCATAAAATAAAGCATAAGACAAACCATCCAATGACGGTTAAGATTAATTGATGTCCCTTAATCCAGGTGTCCCAATCCAAAGGACTTTTACTATAGGTATAAATAGCAGGTCCTAAAAAAAGAATCAGCATTTGTATCATCACATGAATTATGACATATAATATACTTTCCCCCAAGATTTTTCTTTTCATTTCTTTTTCTCCTTTGTAGATACCGTTCTAACAGGTGCTAAGTAACTTATCCATTATCATTATCCATATGCTGGAACTTGCCTTATAAGATAAAAAAGGGGCTGTCGCGTCCTTGGCTTCTACATAACAGTCCCTTCATTCCTTAGTTGTCTCATAATATGTGATTATATGCCTTGTTCTTGATCTTTATAAAACTTCATAATACCTATGTATACAGCCCATGCTATTTTATCCTGATAATCATCGGAGGATAGCAATTTTGCTTCTTCATAATTGGATAAGAAACCACATTCAACAATGACACTTGGTATATTGGTTTGCTTTAATATAAAGTAGGAATTGCTATCTTTTATAAGACGATTATTGGTCGGATCAACAAATGTTTTGATGGCTGTCTGTATGTTCTGAGCTAAAAGGTTACCATTATTTGAATCTGCATAATAAAAGACTTGGGCACCTTTGTATTTTTCCTGAGAAAAACTATTTTGATGTATACTCACCAATATATCTGCGCCACTGGTGTTAATAATCTCCTTGCGTTTATTCATGTCTTGCCGCTTTTTATTGGAACTGGATGCATCGTATAAGCCATTATCATCTTTTCGTGTCAAGACAACTTGCGCTCCGCTGTATTCTAAATATGCTTTTAATTTTAGTGTAATGGCGAGATTAATGTCTTTTTCAATTTCATCACCCACCCCTACTTTTCCAGGGTCAAATCCTCCATGACCTGCATCCAATACAATCACATAGGGTTTATCTTCTCTAGAAAAAACATGAATAACTCGGTTTGCATATAGGATGGTTGCCACTAAAAAAATTAAAATAATCAGGGAAATCAACCACATGAGTATATGGGATTTTCGTACAACTATTATCATAGGATCCACCAAGCGTTTTTTTATAAATATATTATTTGGTACATCCTTATTATGCATGGTCTTGTTAATTTTTATAAAACATTCATGACAATACCTACTTGCAATTGCCTAACATGCTATTCTTTCCGTAAATATTTCTTTAGAACATCCCATACCTCTGGCTTCTCAAGGCCGATTTTCCAACCTGCTGCACCTGCTAGCTCATACTTATCCATAAGTTTTGCTTTTTCTTCTATGGATTCTTCTTCCTCCAGCCAGATTTTATACGTGATGCCCTCTTTTTGGTACTCACCATAATATTGCTTCTCATCATCTAACCAAACAATGTCCGCTCCATTGTCATCCAATATCTGCTTGGCTCTGGACATGCTGTAAGCTTTTGATGACACTTGAGTTTGTCCATCTACTTCCTCTTCACGCCAATGTCTTGTATAATAGGGCAGCCCAAGTATAACTTTTTCTTTTGGCACTTCCTTTAACGTATTGACTATACCCTGTTCAACAAAACCGATGGATGCTACAGAACCGCTTTTGGGGGATGTGGACCAATGCTCATCGTAGGCCATGATAATCAGATAATCAATAACTTTCCCCAGTTCCGTACGATTATAGTGTGCCGTCCAAGCCGATGGCACATACATATCTACCGATACCACAACCCCTTGTTCCTTGAGATAGGGTGTCAGCTCACGGACAAATTGCACATAATAGTCACCATCTTCTTTGGCAACTCTTTCAAAATCTATATTAAGACCATCTAATTCATAGATGGATACAAGCGCTAAGATTTGCTTAATCACATGTTCTCTTTTTTCTGTGCTGCTTAAAACATCATGGGTACGTTCAGGATTAAAATCATTACTAAACAGTCCCCAAACACTTAAGCCTTTTGATTTTGCATAGTGCACATATTCTTTACTCCCCAGGTTACTGATGTTGCCCTCTGAATCTTTTATGGCAAACCATGTGGGGGAAATGACATCCAACCCTTCTACATCTTCTAAAACACTACCAATAGAATTATTGGCTGCAGCACTGGTGACTTGATGCCAAGCTATATTTATCTTCCCTTCTATATCAAGCTTCATTGGTTCATCCACATCCATTTTCTCAGGTTGAATGGGGGGATACACTTCTCGAATCATTCCTAACTGTTTGCGTTTTACATAGCCAACCATACCCGAGTCCGTTCTCACCCTAACCCATTCTTCATCAACCTCTTCATACACACGAAGGGTATCATCCATGAATAACATTTCCGCTATTTTTCCTTTTATGCTAGCTTCTACACGAACTTGAGCTTTTTTCTTCGTCACATGGCTTGCACCATAACGTTCTTTGTTATCCAATACCAAAATACCCTTATCTTCATTAAACATGTATTCTAAATCAGAAAACCCTTGAATAATGCCCATGGGTACATAAGCCATATCCGTATCAAAGGTCATAATCGGCATGTCCAGCTCCAATGGGTTACTGTTCACAAAATACGTTAATGCTTCACTCTTCATACGAATAACCTGACTATTGGTGGTATAGGTTAATGCACTTTCCCTTTCATCCCAATAATAATAAGGATCAATGTATGTATTTATCAAATCAACAGGAAGATATATGGTATCTTCATGAACCTTTGGCGCATACCTTACCTGTAACTCCTTATCTTCCATCACAACACTAATGGTTCCTTTTGTATAATGTGGAAATACCTCTTCCAATGTGGCTTTCTCATTGGTCGGCAGTATTTTCATGACATACTGAGTCCCAAAAAATACCCCTAATGCTATGATACATAGAATCAACAGTATGATAATCACTTTCTTCATTATCTATCACTCCTCTAAGGTATTATAACACAAAGTACCTTCTGATTTAACAAGAGTCGACAAGAAAATTATGAACAATTAATGAATAAAACAAAAGAAATACCCATCTTGTCCTAGAATAACTACGAGCCTATAACTCGATAGTAATATATGGATACCATTCACCCATTACAGACCGCACTAAAATAACCAACCTATCAAACCCATCATAAAAAAGCCACTTCTCAACCTTATACCCAACAATCCACAACAATGTATCTATCTACTGGCTAAATAAGCGGTTCTCTCCCTTAAAAGTGGCACAATAATCAAAAGGATATATGGTATGCATAAACGACCTTTGCGGCTTGTTGCCAATCCCTTCAAACAACTCAAAGGCAACAAACGCAACGAGAGTGTATGCATACCATATATCCTTTACCATCCTACCGTTGACTTTTCTCTATTCTTTTATTTAAGATTTTGAAACCCGTACTCCATTCACCATTCTCTTTTCACCCATTCCATACTGAACAAACAAAAACGCCCCAACCAATAAAAAAATGTCCCCAACACTAATGACCTTTGGCAAGGGATAGGGCTTCAGCAATGGAATAATATCCGTTAGCCAATAAACTCGAGTCTGCGCACTGCCTAATACATGTCCCAAATCAAATGACGCATTCACACCCTCCGGTAAAAACACTGGCATCTGCCCTTGATTGAAGGCAATGGCAATAAAATTAAGAAACGTACCTGTACCAAACAACTTCATGGATAACATCTTATAATTCATGATAAGCGGTACAAATAACACCACATAAGATATGACATGCATGCTATAAAAAACCTGCTGATCCAGATGAATAACATACCCATTAAGACGAATGGCCACAATCTGAAGCAGCTGACTCAAAATAATCAGATACCAAACTTTTATCTTTATATGTTCAAAATTAGCTAATCTACCTTTTCGTATATAACCAACAATAATCGATAACACTACACCTTCAATAATCATGGTCTCATCCTTTATCTCATAACTTCTTTTGTTGTCATCACATGAATGAATGTATCCACTAACTCGGGGTTAAACTGAGTCCCTTTATTATCTTCCAACTCTTGTAATGCCTCTAATATAGCCATGGACCGTTTATAGGGTCTATCCGTGGTCATGGCATCAAAACTGTCTGCAATAGAAAGTAATGCGGATTCAAGTGGAATATCATCTTTTTTAAGGGCATCGGGATAACCTGTACCATCATACCTTTCATGATGATGGCGAATAATGTTGGATATCTCTTTTAGAGAATCCACATTACTCAGTATCCGTGCCCCCATAACAGGATGTTCCATAATAATATCATATTCTTCCTTGGTTAACTTCCCTTCTTTATTGAGAATAAAATCAGGTATACCAATTTTACCCACATCATGAAGTAAGGCTGCTGTTCGTATCCTTTCCACTTGGCTCTTTTTCATCCCAATGCCTTTTGCTAAACGTACTGCATAATCTTGAACACGGGTAGCATGACCCCCTGTGTAAGCATCTTTTACTTCTAATGCGTCATTCAGGGCATGAATGGTCTCCATGGCCATGGATTGGGATTCAAAATAGAGTTTAAAAGAATATCTGGCTACAAGTAGTGGTGCAAAAAACAGCACCACAACACCTTTTCCGTAATTAATATCTGCTAAAGCCATAATAATACCTAATGCACCGATACCAAGTAAACTGGGTACGATACCTTTGATATTATTAATAAAGGTTTCAAATATATTTTTACTATGCATAAGATTAATCATAATCGCCACTAAAAATGAATTAAGAATTTCACAAATGAGAATAATTAAAAGCACAGATGGTACTAACTCGGATAAGGATGTAGCTTCTGAATAGCCTACCATACCATATAATATTTCCCCGGCAATACCAATCACCATTATAACTTGTGCAATATTAAAGACTGTTCGAGAAATATGGGTATTGAGAAGATGCCGCCTCGTGCCTTCAATCACAGGCATACGACATGCAAACCCGATACCCGCAACAATAGCACCTACTAATGGACCACATATGATCATAGATGTCACCGTTACTGCTAAGCCAACTGAAACTGCAACACCCGATGGAAACGATATGAGAAATGTTTCCGTTATGGTCGCTAGAATCCCCCAAAAAATAATGTCTTCCCATGACGTTATTTCATATTTATTATACAGGAAATATAACACTGCAATCGCCAATATGCTGATTGCACATATATAAATCAACATGCTTGATTTAATCTTCATTCTTATACCTCCACCCAGAAAAAAAGCAAATTCACAAGAATTTATATAAAAAACCGGCCAATTCTTAACATATTATCTTACCAAACGCTAATCCAAGCACCTGCTGATAAAACTAATGACAATAAACTTACTAATGCTACCATAACTTTTTTCATGAAATATAGCCTCCTTTAGATTATATCTCTGCTAAACCGCTATATAGCAGGCTATATTCCTCTCCGCTAGTCTTTCAAAAAAAATATGTGATAGTACTTCAGTCTAAATTAGCCGGTCCCTTATACACTAATTGGTTAATTGTAAAATATGACGATTAATGGCATCCATGGTAGCTCGAGCAAGTGCTTCTCTTGGGTCGCTACCTATTTTAGCTGAACCTGTATAGACTTCTTCTCTACCATTGTACCGTGAAGATATACTCACCACCATGATCTCAACATTGGATAAGCTCACTTTTCTAGCATCCTCAAATACAAATACATCTTCTATTTCACAGTGATTTTCTACTGCTCGAAGTACCGTATTACCTAGGATACGGTTAATATTACTGGAGGTGTTTACCCCTGACATACTGCTTTCATAAGCTTGTCCTGACTTTTCCAAGACAACACGCACTTCAACATTGGAATCGTTATTGTTAAATTCAAGACTTTTTAGCTTTAATCTTGGATCACCATCATTTTGTATCACGTCACTCTTAATCTGCGCAATACTGACTTTCTTATAATCAATGGTCACATCAAACTCAGATATAAGAATCGCTTCAATATCTCTTAGTATTTGTTTGGGATTTCTTTTTAGATCAGATACGATATGAATCTCCTCAATGTTTTCTTGATCATCTAATACAACCTTGCAACCTTGAACAGACCGAATCTTTTTTAGATAACTCTCCATGCTCTCGACATTCATGATGAACCAGCCCCCTTTGGATACGTCTATGTATTTTTTTCTTCTAGAGATACCCATATTGAAAATACCTATGGGTATGTTATGTATCAATTGAATAATGCTATTATGTAAGCAAAATATACATTTTGGAATGCTTGTTCAGTGTATTACCTTATGCATATTAAAATCACCCTATGCATAATCGTGTACTCTAAATTATATAGTATTCTTTACTCAATTTCAATAAATATGGTTGTATTTAGGATAAATATACCAGAATTAGCTTATCTTGCTAGGTGACACAGGCATATTAACCAATAAAATGAATCAGCTCATACAACATGCTCTCTATTTCTTCCAGTGTAAGGGATTGTATATTTTTTCCTTGATTGGCTTCTTCAGGTATAGCAATAGGCTCTATCTTATCATAATCTTCAAATTGATTGGTAAGGGTTATGGTATAACCTTCATTCTCTAATATACAGATTATCTTATATATATAATGTTGATAACTGTACATATGGACATAGATATTAAAAGGCTCTCGTTCAATAAACGTTGTGACCTTTTGTCCAACGTCACTTTCACCCATGGTCATGACCTGCTTAAATAGTGTTATAAAGTGGTCTTTTGATAGACTTAACGTGAATTTTTTACACTTTATTTTTTGCTCAAACGTATGTCTGCCGATGGTCATGATTTCATTACCCCCATCAACGATCTGTTCCCTTAATGTTTTGAATATCTGGTTAATGTCATGGGTTATGGTGCTATCTGAATTATTAGCTGATGGATAGATATCATCGTAGATATATTGACTATTCTGTCCAGGTGTTTTGTAAATCAATTTTTCTTTCGTTTTGTAGAGCATCCCCATACTTTTCACTTCGTCAAGTACACGCAACGTAACAAATGGTTCAATGAGCAACCGCCCATTTTTTTGATCAATCATACCATTGTACAACAGGTTTATCTGATGCCATATGGACGTATCATCTTTTTTATCCACGATATCCAGTTGACCATATATCTGGTATTGACCTTCCATGATATGTTGAAATCCTTTGCTTAGCCCATAAGAATAAGCCGGCTTAAAACCCATGGAAAAATTTGTCCATAGGATCAATGTGATAAAAATACTACCAATCAATAGAAGTGGTATATGTCTGCCTCTATGTGCTTTCATCCTACATCCTCCACGCTTTGTTCCTGTCTTGTGCTAATATAATGGATACATTATCCCCTGCTCCATGATGCAGCACTTGTTCATACATTGTATCCACAATGGTTTGTAGTTCTTCTTTTCGCCGTAACCCCGAATATAAGATTTGCTCCATTTCTTGATGACGGATATAGTTATAGAGCCCATCACTGCATAATAGAAACAGCTGCTTTTCTTTATTTAGGCTAACCCTTGTATAGGGGTAGATATGTTCCTGAATACCTAGACATTGGGTTAATACATGTCCATAAGGATGGTGAACCTTATCACGAGAACCCTCTTGCTGGATTTGATCAATAAAGGAATGATCTTTGGTTACTTGTGTCATATGTTTATGGGTTCTTGTATAGATTCTACTATCCCCTATGTGGGTAATCACATACTTATCCCCATAAATAATGAGTACCGTCAACGTTGTCCCCATCTTCACATCATTAACTGTCCTAATCTGTTCATTAATCTTCAAAAAGCAGTTGGCTAAACTGGTTTTTACACCATTCCAAATGGCCGTCTTTTCAAGTAAAATGGCTTCTAATTCATGATCCCACCAACGGGTCAGTTCCGCTATGGCCATGGTACTCGCAACCTCCCCATGGGTATGACCTCCCATACCATCTGCAACAGCAAACAAACCAAACTCCCTGGAACCTGCTTGTCCGATTTTAATGAGTATGCGATCTTGATTTACTTTTTTCACAAGCCCTATGTGGCTGATTACACCATACTCAATGATCTTTCTCATGCTGTTAGTTCCTTTCTCAATAGCTACTCATGTATACATGAAAGTCTAACTGCTTATCAGCTCTATTAGCTAATACGCCTATATCCCTTTTATTTTTATCTCCGTAACGAGGTGTTACCTTGTACGCCCTATCTCAAAAGCATAATAACAGTTGGAAATACCAATCTGGCTGCCATCGTGAAGGGGATATTCTTTATTACTATCTAAAGGCTCTCCATCCAGATAAGTGCCATTTTTTGAGTTGAGGTCAATAATATAATAGTTCTCTTCCTTTTTAATAATCTTGCAATGAATACGACTAACGGAGCTGTTATCGATGACATAATCCACTTGATTTTTGAGTTTACCGATGATAAAAGCATTACTTGTAAGGCTTATTTTATCCACCATATCACCGTCTTTACGGACAAGGGAAGGATATGTTTCCATGGCTACACCGTGTGCAGCTGTATCCAGTAAGGCTGTATCTTCACTATCCGTAGGTGATGCCATGGATGGTTGTCTATTAACAAGTTGCTCTTTATATTGGATATGGTTATCGTTAACATGCTTACTAACATGTTGTTCATGCATACCAATTACACGATCTCTCTGCATGCTTATGGATTGATTCATAGGTTGCTCATCCAACGAAGGTATTCTCTTTTCTTTTGGCTGTTTTTTGGTACGCACTTGTTGGGGTGTTGATTGAGGTGGTTGATTATACACTTCTTGCTTATGCATATTAATGGATGGTTGACGTACTATTTTTGCTTTCAATTGCTTAGCCTGCCAGTGATCAAGTATTTTCTTGGAACCATACAGATTAAGTGCCATCAGCATAGCAATAGACGCTAACAAAGCATCTAGTCGTAAGGAACCATCTACATCAGAATGTAGAATATCCTTCTTTAACAATAATAAAAATAGGACGATAACCAGTACTTGAATGCATCCAATGCCGATGTAATGTAAAGGTAATCCTTGCTTTTTTGACGTTTCATGTGTGGTTATATTTTTAAAGAAAGATTTCTTATCTTGCTCAGCTTGCTTATTCTTTTCAGATTGCTCAGAATGGTTAGTCTTATGACCTATCTTTCCCAGACTCTTTTTTTCTTTTTTCCATTTATCTTGTAGCTTTTTGTTTTGCCTAAAAGCATTTGTTTGAGAAGAAGACTCATTGCCTGCCATTGATTGACGCTGTTTATTGCGTTTAATCAATTGATCAATTACCTGTCCATCTTCATTTTCTTGCAGGCTTTTTTGAGGACCATAGGATGATGGTGTGCGTTCTTTTTTAGTATTGTTTCCATCAGGTTTTACTGGTTGGTCTGCTCTTTTATTATGTTTCATTGAAGCATTTTGTGGATGCTCACTTGAAGCCACAATGGATTTATGTAAACCTTCTAACGAATTCTCTTCAATGGCACCACCATGCTCTTTTCCAATGGCTTGACTTATGTTCAAGTATTGGTTTACCTGCTCCTCTTCCCCCTGATCTTGATGTAAAATCTCTTCTATCTGTCCCAAGCCAAAGTCATCCTTCTTGGATGCTGTCAATAGCCTATGTACCATCATCACCCCTTGAATATCCTCTTGATTGACTTTATCAAAGAATAATTCTATTAATCCTCGAAGGTCTTCTTGTATACTGTTCGCTTCGTCCTCATAAGGTATATAGACAAACTTGGGTTGAAAATCATGAGGTGATACATAGATGGTATGCTGTTCCAAATTAATCTTAAGGCTGCTTAGATAAAACTTGTTACAATCTTTTACAATGGTGATTAAGGCATTAAAAAAGTTACACATATCCTGATAGCTCAGTTGCTTTCTCTCTAAGGTAGTGATCAATTGCTGCTTGGATGTAATGTTATAGTAGAGTTTCTTTTCACCATTAATGGCTAATATATGAAGGTCTAAAAAGGCATCAATTGGATTCCTTCTCAGCATCTCCACTTCATATTCTTGTATAACACGGGTAGCATCACTTTGTATGACAAGGTAACTGCTGATTGCATCCCGTTCAAAGGTCATATGGGTGTTCGATTTCATGATGTACCTCTTTTCTATGATTTGTTACTAATTATTAATAAAAGATCTACTCTGTTGATTTGAGATTACCTAAATCTTCATCCGTTATTCTTTCAAAAATATCCTCCACTAAATTTCCTAATTGTTCCTTAAAAATGATTGCTACAGCAATCAACACAATAATAATCAACGCAATCTCTACTATCCCTAATCCATCTTCCTCATTCCAAAATCTTTTTAAATGTTTTAACATCTTGTCTTCCTCCTAAGTAATTATTTGTGGCTATATCAACGATAATGACTTTGATTTGTTAACTTTAGTATCCTTAACCATCATCCGTTGTTATGAACCAATTTTTTATGTATGTTATGAACTTCATGTGATAAAACGTAGATGATCTATCACACCTTAACCCTACTTTACATCGTAAAGGACATAAAAGCAGGAAGCATGACAATAATAATGATAATAATAAACATCATACCCATGGGTAATAACAACTTGGAACTTGCTTTTTCCCCTTCTTTTTTGGCCACATTCTTACGGACTTCCCAAGCCTCATTGGCTTGCCCTTGAAGTGCCATGACCAGAGTATCATTACCTTTCTTAAGGTTCTGTATAATGACCGATGTAAATCGCATCATTTCAGGTATTTTACAACGCTTACCAAAATCTTCATAGGCTTTACTCTCTGAAACACCATTTTGTATATCTTGAAGGGCTACTAACATCTCCTCGTATAGAAATAGAGGACTTCTCCCTTTATTGAGTTGATTGACGTAATCTCTACTAACACTTGTCCATGCACGGCTAAGGGTCATACCTGCATTAATCAATAACGTCAACTTAATCACAAATTCTGGAAAGGTTCGTCTAATCTGGAAGTTTCGGTCATCCACTTTCTTCTTCAGCTCATAATCCTTTAAAATACTGATAAAAACAATGACCAAAATGCCCAATATAAAGAACTTTAAACCACTATTGCTTTTGGTTTCAAAAAGCCATTTTACCTTAGCTGAATGCCCTTCAATGGATGTTGGCAGAACCACATCTTTATGGGATTGTTCAATGAGCTGTTCCAGTTCCAATTTTTCTTTTAGAGCTTCCTCCACCAATTGCAGTTTTTCTTCTCTGGTCAGAGTCTTTGGATAGAGGGTCATGGTAACGGTCTGTTGATAGGATTGACCTGCATAAGTGAGTATGGCTGTGACAGATGCTTCTTGTCCAGATTTACGGATATTTTTATACTGTAATTCACCGTTATTTTGGATATACATGGGTGAATCAATGACCCATTCTATATGAATATTGGTATCTTCATAGCGGTCAGGCAGATAGAGCTTCCGATCTACAACTTGGGCGCTAGCATTTCGTATAACAACCAGCTCCTTAAGGTGCTCAGCTGCTTCCTGTAGTATCTCCATTGCCAGCTCTTTATGGGGTGTTTCTTCAGGTACAAGTACCGTAAAATCTCTTATTTCTTTTTCCCCATCAATCTCGATTTCAGCTTGAAGCTCATATGCCTTATTTCCTTCACCGATAGCTGGTTTATTCAATCGATTTTGATTCAGTGGATTACCTTCACCACTTTGCAGGCTCACCATAAGGGTAAGGAATAATACACCGATTAACATCATTATACCCAGAGCAAACTTCTCAGCCTCATACATCCTTAATCGATAATTGTATTCACGTTTGCCATAGATTAATCGAATATTTTCACAGACTTTTCTATGCGGTTTTATGTGTCTATCAAATACTTTATCCATAAGCCACAGAGATGTGGGCATCAGATCTTTTAATTTGTACTCTTTTTTATTCACATATTGCATATCTTCTTGGTACAGATTCTTAGTTAAGAAATAAAGAAGAAAAATTAGTACCAGCAAAGCGCCACATATGATGCTAATAATCATCGTTACACCTCAATATTCGTAATTTTTTGGCCTACCTTATAACTAATCATAAATATAATTAAACTGATTGTCATCAGCACACGTCCTTGTAGGGAGGTATACATAACGTTCAAATAACCTGGAGAAGATATTTGTAAGTAAACAATAATAAGTGGTACCAATAAGCTTAATATTTTTTGTTCAAATTGTTTACTGGCAACAAGGACTTCAATTTCGTTTTGTATTTCCATTTTTTCGCTAATGGTTCTGGATGTATAAGCAATAATACTAATGATATTTCCTCCTGTGCGCTTTGCTGTTGTGAATACATTAGAAAAATTAGTAATATCATCAATGGAAGCTCTTTTTGCAAAATCTTCAATGGCCTCTTCTATGGTTTCATTCATCTCAATTTTACGTACAATATACTCTAATTCCATAATAATGGATGTCTGGGGATTGGGATAAAGAATACGCAAATCCTTTAAGACAGCTTTAAAAGCACTTTCAATGGATTTTCCTGCTCCCAAAGAAGAAGACAAGGCATAAATCATCTCTTTGAATTGAGCCTTAAGGGCCTGTTTGCGCTTCTTAACAAGATCAGGTTTCTTTAACTTGGGATAGAATAACCCTAAAAAAGAGAGCATAAGGGCTATGACATGATGATTATAAAACAAAAGACCCATGATATAGATAACGCCCATGGCTAAAAACGTATATTTTAGACGTTCTGCTAAGGTCAACTCATAGATATCATAATGGATAAGTGTCTTATGTTGTTGTTTCTGAAACAATTCTTGTATCTTCATCCTATGTCACCAACTTCTATACCTGCCATCTTCAATTTTTCTTGATGGATTAGTGTATTCCCTGTCTTCGTAAGTTGTCCCTTTACTTTTATATCTTGTGTTTCACCTGTCTCTTGAAATGTAAAGAGTGGATTGAGTACAATGTCGCCGTCGCTATACCCTTTTACTTCAACAATCTCAAGCACTCTTCTTGATTTATCCCGCAGACGTCCCAGATGGACCATAATATCCACTGCTGATGCAATCTGCTGTCTTATGGCTTCAAGGGGCATGTTGGCACCTGTTAGAATCATGGTCTCCAGCCTGCTAAGCATATCTTTTGTGGAATTGGCATGACCTGTGGATAACGAACCATCATGGCCTGTGTTCATGGCTTGGAGCATATCAATGGCCTCAGCACCCCTTACTTCCCCTACCACAATACGGTCTGGGCGCATTCTCAGGGATGATTTTATTAAATCTCGAATATTAATTTCACCTTTACCTTCTACATTGTCATTACGTGTCTCTAACCGTACCAAATTATCAACAGATTTTATTTGTAATTCAGCTGAATCTTCGATGGTGATGATTCGTTCATCTCTTGGTATGAAATTGGACAATACATTTAGAAACGTTGTTTTCCCAGAACCTGTTCCCCCACAGATAAATATATTGTATTTAGCCTCTACCAGCTGTTGTAATAGCCTTGCTATATCATCGGATAAGCTGCCCCATTTAATTAATTGCTCCATGGTAATAGGCTTATCAGGAAATTTACGAATGGTGACGATAGGTCCATTGAGAGCTATTGGCGGCAAAACAATATTAATCCTTGAACCATCCATTAACCGTGCATCCACAATAGGTGATGCCTCGTTGACCACCCGATTGACTTTTGCCACAATTTGTTGAATGACATCTTCCAGTTTGGTGGTGCTCTCGAAGGAACGCTCAATCTTGTGAATATGACCATTCTGCTCAATAAATATATTATCTTTACCATTAATCATAATTTCTGTAATGGACTTGTCTTCTAAGAGAGGTTGAAGAATGTCTAATCGTCTTATGGCATTGAATATTTTATTCCCCCATGCATGACGCTGGGATACACTTATATAGGTTTCCATGGATTGTTCTTTGATAATACGATCAATCATTTCGTGGATATCTTTGTCGGTAGGGTCCTTGGATAAATCCATTTGATCGCGCACAAGATTTTTTAGTTGATTGATCTTATCTTCCTTCAATTGGCATCCCTCTCTCCTGATGTAAGCCCTAAATATTCTTTTAGTGAACTTGCTAGTATACCCTCAAGGTTTATATGTTGGTCCCTCATTGTATTCAGTGTATCATCATAAGGTAGATGACCTGCTATAGGGAAATCATCCATAGCCAATCCCTCTTCACCTTGGCAACCTGTATTATCATTGACCACTAGACTGGCCTTTTCACGCAACATAGTCATACCCATTTTATCAAAATGCTGATACATTTTTTTAACTTTATAAATAGATACAGGTTGTTCATTGGCCAATACCATGAGCTGTTCACACATACCTAATAATTTTATATTTCGATGACCTAAACTCGAATCAAAATCCAGCACAATACGCTCATAACCTGAATGTTCTTTTATGTATGTAATAAATCTAACCCATTCTTCTATGGTGACCTCCTGCATATCTTGGTAGCAAGAAACAGGTGAAAAATAATGAAGCCCTGTTGGTTCATCAATAGATTTTAACCCCTCTACTTTCAGCATAAGATTTTTGTGTTTTTGCTTCACAAAGTAGAGTATATCGGAAAAATGATAGGATAAATCATCCTGCAACATGGCACCATAAGAAGCTAAGTCTTCTAAGCTTAAGAGAAGAGTTGGTATTTGACACTTGGCTAGTAGCCTAGCCATGGTTACGGCTAGAGTCGTTTTGCCCACACCACCTGCTGGCGAATAGATGCCTATTAGTGACGTTGATGAAGGGGTGTGCGTCACAATCATTTCATCATCACTATGCTCCGAAAAAATACGGATTAACTGCTTACCCAATACATCACCTGGCTGATATTTATTAATGGATGGATAATTGCTTAGAGCACCAGGTAATCGGTCACTGTCATTTAATAAAACCGCTACTTGCACACTTGATAACGCCATATCATCCTCTATCCAGTCCGGTGAAATCAATAGAATATCCCCTTGCTTGGTGGTTAAATACTCTTTTAACAACACTGGATTGGTAAAGGATACCATATGAAACTTCCTTTTCCCCCATGATGACAAGTACTTTGTCATAGCATTGATGTACCCTAGGTCATGATCTGCAATAATAAGTTTTAACTCTACCATGGCTAATCTCCTCTCTAAGCCTGTTTCATCCTATGACATGATAGATCTGATTGATCTCCAATATCATTTGCCATAATGTACCCAAACCAATGGCATAAGATAAACGTATAACATGGCTTTTATCCTTGGTATGTAAATCATCGTATTCACGCACTTGACGAGTCATAAAACATTGGTGTATGAATCGGAAGAAATGCTTCATACGTTGTGTGAAATTTCTATGATAGCTCATTTTAATGAGAGCCATTAACCCAGCAATCACAAGCATATATAAGCTGGCTTCTTTCACAAAACCGATGCCAAGAATACAACTTATGGTGCTGACAAGTTTCACATCACCTGCTCCTAAGACCCTTAACATAAAGAATACAAAAAGTATAACAAAGGGTAGCAACAAGCCAGTAGCCCAAGACCCTATACCTGATATGCCTGATTCAATGATATGTATAAACAGGCCTAATAGGACAAAAATAATCAACATATTATTCTTTATTTTATAACTTTTTGAATCCGTGTATAGAGCTAACAGGATCAGTATACATACCAGTGCATACTTAATAAAAGATATCATTGCCAAGTCATCCTTCCTTTGCAAACATCTATCCATTTTATCCACTTATATTTTTATTAATTTAATTAGGAATTTTAAGACATCATAGATATAACGATACTATAATCCGTTATGATTAATTTATGTTCCTCTTTTTACTACTCATAAAAAATATTATAAAGAATTATGTCAGGATTGTAAAGATATTTTTGTTATTTTCATATATTTTGTTGAATTTTGTTTTTAAGACGTGTGGTTATTTATTTAAGAACTAATCGATAACACAGCATGGCATTAAGTATTCTGACAGCCTTTGCAAAACATATTTATCCTTTAGGAAAGTACCCTTAGCACAAATGAAAATTTTCTACTTCGTATACTAAATTTAAGGAGTATCCTACAAAACAAAAAGGACCCTCTTTCCAACATAACATGATTGGCAAGTGGTCCTCATTTTCAAAGATATTTGTCGATTATAGCAAGTGAGTACAGTAATACAAACCCTGGAATTCCCAGTAAACCTATCACAAAACCGTTGACAATATTCATGCCAACACCTAGGCCAAGTCCTTTTAATACGTAGTTAAATCCGTATATAGCAGCTAAACCAATACAACCTTTAATTAAAACAAGCAATAACTTTTTAACTGGTTTCATAAGCATTGAAAACAATATGATGATCAGTAATAATATTAATATCCAAATAACTAACTGATTGTTTTCACTCGACCCCCTTTACTTTATGATAGTTATCCACTGTTTTTTATGCATGAGGCTTTTTATGAACAGTACATATGCAACATGACCTTGTACTTTTAATCATGTTACATTATATGTCCACTTTTATAATATATGCTTAATTTGCAGTTAAGAATCACATCTTTGTACATGCCAATAATAGGATTCATGTATTGTACAGATGCTTTATATCACCTAAGTTTTGCAATGATGTTCATGCGTTTAGCTTCACTAATAAGATACTGATACTTTAGTTGCATGGCTTTTACCTCATAGATACAACTATCAATGAGATCAGGATCTGTGGCAACTTCAAAATTATTGTACGCATTATCAAGTGCTCTTTTTGCAATGTCAATGTTCTTAAGTATAAAGTCTTCTTCACTTAGTTTATTAGCATGATCATGGTCATAATCTACATTTAATTGATTTCGCATATTTCACTACCTCTTATAATATTGTTTTATTATATAGTATAGTCAAAAGATGCAATAATATTCTTTATTTACCAAATAAAGGGCTGTTACAGCCAAGCATTATTGCCTTCATATTGGCAGAAATGCTGGATATAACAGCCCTTTGGCTCTTTTAATAATTATTGTTTTCCATACTTGCAAATTTCGTAAATTGTCCCATCCAGACAAGATGAACCGTACCTGTAGGACCGTTACGTTGTTTAGCGATGATGAGTTCCCCTTGATTTTTAGCTTCTGTTTCAGGATTATAATATTCATCACGGTACAAAAACATCACCACATCGGCATCCTGCTCGATGGCTCCAGATTCACGAAGATCCGATAACATGGGCCGATGGTCAGCTCTTGATTCACAGGCACGACTAAGCTGTGACAAAGCAACTACAGGGGCTTCCATTTCTCTTGCTAATGCCTTTAGGGACCTTGATATCTCTGATATCTCTTGCTGCCTAGATTCTGTTTTTCCATTACCACTCATAAGCTGTAAGTAGTCAATCAAAATCAGGTCTAATCCTTTTTCTAGCTTAAGCTTACGGCATTTTGCTTTCATTTCCGATATGGTAATACCTGGTGTATCATCAATGTATATGGGCGCTGTAGACAGAATACTCGCTCCTGTAGCAATCTTAGCCCAATCATCATCTTCCAGGTCACCAGTACGCACCTTCTGAGCATCTACCATGGCTTCTGAACACAGAAGACGGTTCACCAACTGCTGCTTGGACATCTCCAGACTAAAAATAGCTGTGGATGCATTCTCTTTAATGGCTGCATGTTGGGCTACATTCAACGCAAAGGCTGTTTTCCCCATGGATGGTCTTGCAGCAACCAATACCAAGTCGGAAGGTTGTAAACCTGCTGTTTTATAATCAAGATCAATAAAGCCTGTGGGTATCCCCGTCACTTTTCCTTGATTCTTGTGGATACTTTCAATTTTATTAAGGGTTGGTACAACTAAATCCTTTATAGAGGAGAACTCCTCTGTACGTCTATCTTGTACAATATTAAAGATGCGTTCTTCTGCTGTACCAAGTACCTCTTCCAGTTTTTTCGTACCATCATAACTATCCGCAATAATCTCCTGATTGGTTTTGATTAAACGCCTTAGGACAGACTTTTCCTTAACAATCTGCGCATAATTCTTAACATGGGCTGAAGTAGGCACAGACATGGCAAGATTAGATAAGTGGTTCACGCCACCTATCTGATCCAAAACACCTTCATCTTTGAGTTTTGTCTGCAAGGTTACAAGGTCCACAGGTTTATTACTATTATATAATTCAACAGCAGCTTGAAATATTGTCTTTAAATCCGGCTGATAGAAATCATCACCACTTAATGTTTCTAGAGCTGATGAAATAGCCTCTCGGTCTAATATCATAGAACCTATGACAGACTGTTCTGCTTCGATACTATATGGTGGTAATCCTTTTATTTCTGCTTCCACCACAATCCCTCCATATCTCAAACATACAACATCAATTTTTGATTCTTGCCATACACATCATCCGATGAGATGGCGGTTAATCATTTACTATGCATGCGTAACATAGACCCAACATAAAGACGGGTCTATGGGTATTATACTAAGCTTCTTGAACTTTTACTGTTAATTCCGTCTTTACCTTAGCATTTAATTTAATGGGTATCACATGTGTGCCTAAGGCTTTTATGGGCTCTTTTAATAACATTTTTTTCTTATCTATATCAAGACCCAATTGTTCTTTTGCAGCTTTTGTAATCTCTTTTGTTGACACGGAACCGAATATTCTGCCGCCATCACCTGCTTTTACATGAATGGTAATGGCGCAGCCTTTTATTTCCTCAGCAAGCTCTTTAGACTGCTTAAAGAGTTCTTCCTGTCTTCTTTTTTCCGATTGTTGCTTAAGTTTAAGATCATGCATAGCAGCATTGGTAGCTTCAACGGCTAATTTCTTTGGGAACAGGAAATTCCTTGCATAGCCATCGCTTGCATTGATCAGATCACCTTTTTTACCCAGTTTCTTTACATCTTCTAGTAAAATAACTTTCATGATTTATTCACCTTCCTCTAAGTATTCATCAATTGTCTCTTTTAATATTTCAATGGCCCCTTCAATGGTATAATCTTTCAGCTGAGCACCTGCCACACTTAAGTGGCCTCCTCCGCCTAACTTTTCCATAATCAGCTGCACATTAATGTCATCAAAAGATCGTGCGCTCATATATATGGTACCTTGAATATCGGTTAATACAAAGGATGCCTTTATACCGGATATATTTAATAACTCATCTGCCGCCTGGGCTGTTACAAGGTTCGGGTTAGGTGCATCTGACGGGCATATGGTAATGGCCATATTCTCTCGATAGATTTCCGCATCTCGAACAGCTGTTGCTCTTGCTTTATAAGATGCCATATCGTTTTTAAACAACTTTCTAACACGTACCACATCTGCCCCATTACGTCTTAAGTATGCTGCGGCTTCAAAAGTCTTCACACCTGTCTTCACCACAAAATTCTTCGTATCCACGGTTATCCCAGCAAATAAAGCATCTGCTTCTGTAGAGCGCAATTTTACTTTATCGGAGATGTAACGAATAATTTCTGTCACCATTTCACATGTGGAAGAGGCATAGGGTTCAATGTAACTAAGCACAGTATTTTCTATATGTTCTGCACCTACTCGATGATGGTCAAAAACAACCACGTTTTGCGTATAATCCAGTAATTCTTCACATTCTGTATAACTTGGACGGTTCACATCCACCACAACTAACAATGTATTTTCATTTACAAGATTAACGGCTTCCATATTGTCTATAAATAAATCTTCCTCATAACGTTCATCAGCCTGAAAGCGGTCATATAGCGCCTTAACAGAAGATGTAATCTCGTTAAGAACGATATGCACAGGTTTATCCAGTAACCTTGCACAGCTATAGATACCGACTGCTGCACCCAGAGAATCTAAATCCTGTACTTTATGTCCCATCACAATGACCTTTTCACAGTCTTCTATCAATTCTCTAAAAGCATAAGCTTTTATCCGTGCTTTCACCCGAGCGCTTGTTTCTACCCCTCGGGTTTTTCCTCCATAGAAAAGGAATTTATCGCTTTCTTTTATCACCGCTTGGTCACCACCTCGACCTAATGCTAGGTCGATGGCTACTCTGGCAAAGTCCATGGACTGAGTAAAAGAAAAAGCATTCACACCTAATCCCATACTGAGTGTTACAGGAAGCTCATTTCCAATATTAATATCACGAATGACATCAAGAATCGCAAACTTATCTTCATGCAAATCTTTTAAATATTTCTTTTGAAATATAATCATATATTTATCTTTTTCGAATTTACGTACCACACCATCAATTTTTTTAGCGAATTTATTAATGTTTCGATCAATAAGGGCTACTAACAAAGGCCTACGTACGTCTTCAATACTTTGCAGTGCCTCTTCATAGTTATCAATATAGAGTAATCCTACCACGGTCTTTTGGTCTTCATTTTTTTTCTGAAGCTCTGTCTCTTTTGTGATGTCAAAAAAGTAAGTGGCATAGATGACACCATTGTCATTCACATGGTCATAATCCCCAGCATCTTGTGTGGTGAGATGCCGTATAACAACCCGATAGATTTTATCTTCTATTTCAATTTCTTTTTCAAACACACCATCTTCTTCCACAGGTAATATAGCTGCGTTAAGGGGTGGTATGAGGGCATTGATGTTTTTATCCAATACTTTTTTCTCACCTATTATGGTTTCAAAGGCTTCATTAAACCAACGGATCCTTCCGTCTACATCTATGAGAATATAAGGAATCTGAAACTTAAGTAAGAAATTGGTTTGAAGGCTGCCAAATGTAAAAGCATAATGTATAATTTCACTCAATAAATGGCGTTTAGAAACAAAACTAATCAGTACACTTACAATAATACCAATTAAAAAGAATATGGCTGATATAACACCAGCTGTTGTATCAATGTAAAACATAATAATGGTTAGAATCAGTAAAAACCCCAAATAAATCATAGGCCACCTAAAGTAACTTTTTAGCTGCCTATTCAGTTGAATGTCCTTCTTCATACACTAATCTTCTCCTTTAACCTTTAAGAGATGTCATAACTTAATTATGTATTTGACGTTTTATTTAACTTGCTTCTCATTTGAAACGTCCCTTCAATAAAACCAGCTATCACAAAATAAGTCTTAAAGAAAATCAAACAAAATACAGACATCATGATTAAAAAGAATTTCTGTCGTCCACTTTCAGTACGCATAATCATGAATACCTCAAATAATATACCCAGTAAAAATAACATGACTATAAGAATAATTAACAGATTATTGATAGCTATGAGCAATAAATTGCTGCCATCTGTTATAAAAGCTTTTATCAGCATAACACCTAATAAGAAAAATATAATATGTCTTGATACCTTCACGTTAAGCAGATGACTAAGTTTCAATGTATCCATGGCCATTTGATGGGTTACTAATTTGAATATTAATACCAGTATACACGATAGTCCCATACATATCATATACAACATGGCAGGATAATAATATCTTAAAAAGGAAAAAACACCTTTAAGATAATCAATCACCAATGTATACTCTTCTAAATTATTCATATCATCCGCTAACAGACTTCTGTATACGCTTATAAAATCAGCTTCTACTCCTTCAATTATACGGTAATAATAACCTATTATATCCATGTCATACCATGTATTGATAAGAGCAATAATACCTATTATACTGACAAATAACCCTAAACTAAACAGCGTTACTGTATCTTTAAAAGAAGTCTTTAGAGGCATTTCTTTTGTCATAGTAACCTCCTAAAATAGCACCTACCTTATTACATATGTCTGGATTTATTCAGATGTTTTGATAATAAGGATATTTCATTAGACCATTGGTCATTTTCAGGGTTCTGTAACGTTGCTAATCGCAATTTGTTAATGAGTTTCATATCTAAAGCTTCATTAGATACCCCTAGCTTATCGGACAGTAAATATGAAAGAATAATAATATCAGATAATATATCAATATTTTCATTGTGACAATCCTTATTGGCCTCTGCCATGTTTGAAAACAGTGCTGAAACATTTGATAACAATTGACTTTTTAAACTTTCAATAATTTTTATAGTTTTCGTAATATCAAAGTCGCCATTATACATAGCCATAATAACAGTCCCCTTCTTATATTATTGACTTTCTGCTTCTCATCTATAGGTTTCTTTTAGGTTTACCAAGCAAGTCCATAACAAAGTTAACGATTATGACTAAGTGTTACACTGGTCCATCATTATTATACCATTTAATAGAACATATGAAAAGTTACATTCACCCATATGCACATGATTCTATATCTATGAATCCAATGACTTCTACCATAAGAAGAACAAAGCGTCTACGTCACATCTTGCGAAGCAAGTTGTTACGTTAGGAAAGTTTCCTTGACGCCTATGAAAAAAGCTTCTACTTCATATGCTGAATTCAGAGGACTTTCCTATAGGAATAAAAAAGGCTCCGAGTAAACTCAGAGCCGATTATATCTATTAGTCAAGTGTATAAGGCATTAAAGCGATATGTCTTGATTGCTTAATGGCTATTGTTAAAGCTCTTTGATGCTTTGCACAATTACCAGTAATTCTTCTAGGAAGAATTTTTCCTCTTTCAGAAACGTAACGCTTTAACTTGCTCACATCTTTATAGTTAATTGTCGCTTTTTTGTCTGCACAAAAAATACAAATACGTTTTTTTCTTCTTCCGCCTCTTCTTTTTTGGAAAGCCATGGTCGTACCTCCTTTTTCAAAAATCAATAAAGAATTGGCTTGAATCAATGATTCAAACAACTTCTTTTCATTATATTGTAATCGATCGCTGCATAAACACTCTAGAGATGTCTATGACTAAAATGGTAAATCGTCTTCAAAGCTTTCGTCAATTGGAACAAACCCATCGGCTTTATTAGAAGATGGTGCTGGAACAGGAGCACTGGACTCTGTTGCCATTCTTTTCTCAAAAGAAGCTTTGCTTTCAGCAAAATACTGCTCTTCCGCAATGACTTCTGTAATCCATTTTCTATTACCGTCTGGATCGTCATAAGTTCTTATTTGAAGTCTACCTACTATTGAAATCTGCTGACCTTTCTTAAAGAATTTCTCAGCAAATTCTCCCGCTTTTCCAAAGGACACAATGTTAATGAAATCAGCATCTGGCTCGCCTTCACGTTTGAAACGTCTATTAACTGCTAATGTATATCTTGCAATAGCAAGTGGTTGTGCGCCTTGTGAATATCTCA
This sequence comes from Vallitalea pronyensis, assembly GCF_018141445.1. Classification (NCBI taxonomy): domain Bacteria; kingdom Bacillati; phylum Bacillota; class Clostridia; order Lachnospirales; family Vallitaleaceae; genus Vallitalea; species Vallitalea pronyensis. Next base: position 195,492 of record NZ_CP058649.1, read on the forward strand.
CTTCTGGGTCCTTGGTTAATCTACCCATTAATATAACTTTATTCATAACATTATTACCCCCTTGAAATTACTAGTCTTCTAAACGTCTGAATAAGAATCTTAGAACTGGTTCCATGATACGAATTCTTTTTTCAATCTCAGCTGGTGAGTCAGATGCTGATTCGAATTTAATGAAGTAATAGAAACCTTCTTTTACTTTTTCAATCTCATAAGCTAGTCTTCTTTTTCCCCAGTCATCAACTTCGCTGATTGTACCACCGAATCGCTCAACATAACCTTTGATTTTTTCCAAAGTTGCTTCTTTAACCTCTGTTTCAACTTTTCCGTTGATTACAATTGCTAATTCGTATTTGTTCATAATATGACACCTCCTTTTGGACTTTGGCCCTTATATGAGAATAAGAGCAAGGATATATAAGTAGCAAGGCATAACAAGACTATTGTACTATCCATGCTACACCTACAATATATTAACACACATTATACCATAGCACAAGAGGAAATTTTATTCTTTACAAATCTGCCCCATTACGTTTAATTTTTTTAATGTTTTTTTCTAGTTTTTTTCTAGGAATCATGACTTGATGCCCGCATCCTAAGCATTTAATTCTAAAATCAATACCCGTTCTAAGCACTTCCCACTCATGGCTCCCACATGGATGTTGTTTTTTCAAATGTACCACATCATCAATTTTAATATCCAATATCATCACCTCACAACTCTACATCAATCATGTTTGATATGATGTTATGGTTTTATTTTTTAATAGACTATTCATGATTTATCGTTCTCCATTATTATAAAATAAAAATTAAGATTAGTAAATGTGGAACCATAGTAAATACCCATTATTAATCAAAATAACTTACTTTTTTCCATAAGGACTGGTATAATAATAGATGCTGGTAAATAAAATTCGTGGTGATGATAATGAAAAAATCAAAATATATTTATGAAGGGCTCCTATTAATCGTAGCAGTGATATGGGGTAGTGGGTTCATTGCTTCTGACATTGCTCTAACGAATGGGGCTTCTCCTATGTTGGTATTGGTTCTCCGATTCTTCATAGCATCTGTATTATTGAGCATCTTATTTTATAAACAATTAAAGTCCATAACAAAGGCAGATGTATTGGGTGGTTTTATTGTTGGTCTATGTCTATTTTTAGGCTTTGCATTTCAGACCTTTGGTCTCCTATATACCACCCCTTCTAAAAATGCTTTTTTAACAGGGGTTAATGTGATCATCGTACCCTTTATATGTTGGCTCATCTATCATAAAAAGCCACCAGGTAAATCTTTTTTGTCTGCTATAATCTGTGTTGTTGGTATTGGTTTGTTGACGTTAGATACAACCCTAGGTGTTAATCTTGGTGATCTTTTAACCTTAATATGTGCTTTGTTTTTTGCATCACATATCGTTTCAAATGGCCATTTTAGTAGAAAGATTAACCCCATAAAACTAAGCATTTTACAAATGTATTTTGCCTTTATCTTTTCACTCTTTACATTCCTCATAACAGATGGAGGCGTAATCGGTGTAAAAAGTGAGGCATTCATCTCTATTTTATATTTGGGTGTGTTTTGTACTTCTATTGCATTTTTCATTCAAACCTATGCCCAGAATAAGGTTCATGCTAACAAAACAGCTATCTTTCTATCCACTGAATCGGCATTTGGCACCATTTTTTCTATTGTCTTATTAAAGGAAGTAATGACTATCGAATTGATAGTGGGATGTATCGTTATATTTACAGCTATCCTCATATCAGAAGTGGATTTTAACAGTTTTAGAACAAGAAAAATACCTCAGGAAGAATAAGTTTTATTTAATTTACAATACTTAATAGGTATATTCTACATTATTTATATTCTGAAATAGAGTTTCGTTCGCAAACTCTATTTTTTATAGCTACAAATTGTCTAAATGATTCTAGTTAAAGTTCAACGGTTATAGCTGAATAAAACGTTTACCTTCTATAAATAACCTTTATATAGCAAAAAACAGCTTAAATAGCTGTTTTTAAATTGCGGAGAAAGGATTTGAACCTCTGACCTTCGGGTTATGAGCCCGACGAGCTACCAGACTGCTCCACTCCGCGGCATTATGAAATTCAAGGCGCCAATCGGATTTGAACCGATGGTGAAGGTGTTGCAGACCTCTGCCTTACCACTTGGCTATGGCGCCATAATTTATTATATGCGTAATATAATAAATTTGTCAACAACAAAAATCGGCAGCCATCTACTCTCCCAGGTCGTCTCCAACCAAGTACCATCGACCGCTTATAGCTTAACCAACGTGTTCGGTATGAGAACGGGTGTTTCCTATAAACGCATTACCACCGAAAGTGACCCGTAGGGGAATCGAACCCCTGTTACCGCCGTGAAAGGGCGGTGTCTTAACCGCTTGACCAACGGGCCTAATTATTAAGATGTCAAGCTCCCCGAGTAGGACTCGAACCTACAACCCTTCGGTTAACAGCCGAATGCTCTACCATTGAGCTATCGAGGAATAATGCTTATTAAACATTCAAAACTACACATTGAAAACACATACACATCATTATATAATCGTTCATTTATCCATTCTAACCTGAACAAGTTATCTACACTTACTTATAACTTATACATCTTAACCCTTAGCCAATCATAGCTAGGTCAAGCCCTCGACCTATTAGTATCGGTCAGCTGAACATGTTACCATGCTTACACCTCCGACCTATCAACCTTGTCGTCTTCAAGGGGTCTTACTACCTTACGGTATGGGATATCTTATCTTGAGGGGGGCTTCACGCTTAGATGCCTTCAGCGTTTATCCCTTCCAAACTTGGCTACTCTGCTATGCACTTGGTAATACAACAGATACACCAGCGGTTCGTCCATCCCGGTCCTCTCGTACTAAGGACAGCTCCTCTCAAATATCCTGCGCCCACGACGGATAGGGACCGAACTGTCTCACGACGTTCTGAACCCAGCTCGCGTACCGCTTTAATGGGCGAACAGCCCAACCCTTGGAACCTGCTACAGCTCCAGGATGCGATGAGCCGACATCGAGGTGCCAAACCACTCCGTCGATGTGAACTCTTGGGAGTGATAAGCCTGTTATCCCCGGGGTAGCTTTTATCCGTTGAGCGATGGCAATCCCACTTTCATACCACCGGATCACTAAGTCCTACTTTCGTACCTGCTCCACCCGTCGGTGTCACAGTCAAGCCATCTTATGCCTTTGCACTCTGCGAATGGTTTCCAACCATTCTGAGATGACCTTTGAGCGCCTCCGATACCTTTTCGGAGGCGACCGCCCCAGTCAAACTCCCCACCTGACATTGTCCCCACACCCGTTTAGGGTGCTAGGTTAGAAATCCAGTACTACAAGGGAGGTATCCCAACAGCGACTCCACAAAGACTGGCGTCCTTGCTTCTACGTCTCCCTCCTATCCTGTACATGTAATACCGAATCCCAGTATCAAGCTGGAGTAAAGCTCCACGGGGTCTTTCCGTCCTGTCGCGGGTAACCGGCATCTTCACCGGTACTACAATTTCACCGGGCGCGTTGTCGAGACAGTGCCCAAATCGTTACGCCTTTCGTGCGGGTCGGAACTTACCCGACAAGGAATTTCGCTACCTTAGGACCGTTATAGTTACGGCCGCCGTTTACTGGGGCTTAAATTCAGAGCTTCGCTTACGCTAACCCCTCCTCTTAACCTTCCAGCACCGGGCAGGCGTCAGCCCCTATACTTCACCTTTCGGTTTTGCAGAGACCTGTGTTTTTGCTAAACAGTCGCTTGGGCCTATTCTCTGCGGCCTCTCTAAAGAGGCACTCCTTATCCCTAAGTTACGGAGTCATTTTGCCGAGTTCCTTAACAACGCTTCTCCCGTCGGCCTTAGGATTCTCTCCTCATCTACCTGTGTCGGTTTACGGTACGGGCACATACAAAACAATAGCGGCTTTTCTCGACAGTTTGGATTCAGAAACTTCCCTACTTATATTTCGGTCCTCATCGTACTTCAGAAACGGATGACGGATTTGCCTGTCTTCCTATCCTTTGTACTTGAACGGGTTTTTCCATTCCCCGTTTTTCCTATCCTCCTGTGTCCCCACAGTTCTGTTTGCATGCGGTACAGGAATTTCAACCTGTTGTCCATCGACTACGGCTTTCGCCCTCGCCTTAGGTCCCGACTTACCCAGAGAAGATCAGCTTTACTCTGGAAACCTTAGATATTCGGCCGAGAAGATTCTCACTTCTCTCTCGCTACTCATTCCGGCATTCTCTCTTCTTAACAGTCCACTGCTCCTTACAGTACAGCTTCGTCCCAGTTAAGAATGCTCCTCTACCACTGATATTACTATCAATCCACAGCTTCGGTGTCATGTTTTAGCCCCGGACATTTTCGGCGCAAGATCTCTCGACTAGTGAGCTATTACGCACTCTTTGAATGTATGGCTGCTTCTAAGCCAACATCCTAGTTGTCTTCGAAATCTCACATCCTTTTCCACTTAACATGTACTTTGGGACCTTAGCTGGTGGTCTGGGCTCTTTCCCTTTTGACTACCCAACTTATCTCGCGCAGTCTGACTCCTGATGAGCATCTATATGGCATTCGGAGTTTGATATGTTTTGGTAAGCCTCGCGGCCCCCTAGACAATTCAGTGCTCTACCTCCATTAGACTCCATCAAGGCTAGCCCTAAAGCTATTTCGAGGAGAACCAGCTATCTCCGGGTTCGATTGGAATTTCTCCGCTACCCACAGTTCATCCCCACGTTTTTCAACACGTGTGGGTTCGGACCTCCATTACCTTTTACGGTAACTTCATCCTGACCATGGGTAGGTCACCCGGTTTCGGGTCTACGTACTCTGACTTAACGCCCTATTAAGACTTGGCTTCCCTTCGGCTCCAGACCTTTAGTCTTTAACCTTGCCAGTTATACGTAACTCGCCGGACCGTTCTACAAAAAGTACGCCGTCGCTCTGATTTATATACGAGCTTCGACTGCTTGTAAACAAAGGGTTTCAGGTTCTTTTTCACTCCCCTCCCGGGGTTCTTTTCACCGTTCCTTCACAGTACTATACGCTATCGGTCACTAGGGAGTATTTAGCCTTGGGGGGTGGTCCCCCCAGCTTCACACAGGGTTTCTCGTGTCCCGTGCTACTCTGGATACCGCCTGCTCTCTCGGTCTTTCACCTACTGGACTTTCACCTTCTTTGGTTGGCTTTCCCAAAACCATTCGGTTAAACGTCGAGATACATTCTGCGGTCCTCAACCCCTAAGAACTAAGTTCTTAGGTTTGGGCTCTTCCCTTTTCGCTCGCCGCTACTTAGGGAATCGATTTTTCTTTCTCCTCCTTCGGGTACTTAGATGTTTCAGTTCCCCGAGTTCCCCCTACATGGCTATGTATTCACCATGCAGTAACTGGGCTTTTCCCAGTCAGGTTTCCCCATTCGGATATCTCCGGATCGATGGCTATTTGCGCCTCCCCGAAGCTTTTCGCAGCTTATCACGTCCTTCATCGGCTCCTAGTGCCAAGGCATCCACCCTTTGCTCTTATTAGCTTGACCTACACATTTTTCTCATCTAAGCATCGGCTTTGCGCATGCAAAACGATTGCCTATCTCTTCGTGATTCTTAGGTTTAAATATCACCACGGTTTTGGGTGATTTTTAAAGCTTAGAAGAACAATATGAGAATAAATGTTGCCATAAACAGCTTTTCTCGTAAGATTCTTATAAACATGTATAACAACCTTCCAATCAAGCATGCATTGATCGCACTAAGAGCTAAGATTTACAAGTTATTTGTATGCTCCTATTGTTGACAATAGATACGTAGCTTGTTCTTGGTTACTCTTGGTTCTTTTAAGCATTGGCTTTGCGTATGCAAAACAAGTGCTTTCTTTTAAATCATAGGATAATTGATTATCATTTGATGTCAGTATTTAACAAATGGATTAAGTTCTTTTACATACATTTTATGGCATGACAAAAGGTTCTTTCCTTAGAAGTTATCTCCTGAAAGAATGACTTCTTCTTTGTTAAATATCTTTTCAATGTGAAGTTTTCAATGTTCAAATCTCTTGTATAAAAGCAATCGTTTTGCATATGCAAAGCCCATGCTTAATTGTTTCTTTTCAAGAGACAATGGAGATAAGGAGATTCGAACTCCTGACCCCCTGCTTGCAAGGCAGGTGCTCTCCCAACTGAGCTATACCCCCATGGTGTTCTTTTTGTGTATGAAATTGTTAATTGGTGGGCTCAAGTGGACTCGAACCACCGACCTCACGCTTATCAGGCGTGCGCTCTAACCAGCTGAGCTATGAGCCCTGACACGCTGAGCGTGTTATTGGCAATCTGGCAGCCACCTACTCTCCCAGGTCGTCTCCAACCAAGTACCATCGGCCGTCTGTGGCTTGACCATCGTGTTCGGTATGAGAACGGGTATGTCCCATAGACGCATCACCACCAGAAATCTCTTCTATTCTTAGAATAAACGGTATATATTTGTTTGTTTTTCCTTGAATACTCAACAGTGAAACGAACTTTTGGCTATGCTTTACTATTCCATGCAATTCTACTTATCGTTTAAAGCCTCGACTTTAACGATCTTCCTTAGAAAGGAGGTGATCCAGCCGCACCTTCCGATACGGCTACCTTGTTACGACTTCACCCCAGTCATCGGCTTCACCTTCGACAGCTCCATCCATAAAGGTTTGGTCACTGGCTTCGGGCGCTTCCAACTCCCGTGGTGTGACGGGCGGTGTGTACAAGGCCCGGGAACGTATTCACCGCGACATGCTGATTCGCGATTACTAGCGATTCCAACTTCATGTAGTCGAGTTGCAGACTACAATCCGAACTGGGATAGCTTTTTTGGGGTTGGCTCCATGTCACCACTTCGCTTCCCTTTGTCACTACCATTGTAGCACGTGTGTAGCCCAAATCATAAGGGGCATGATGATTTGACGTCATCCCCACCTTCCTCCGAGTTGTCCCCGGCAGTCTCTCTAGA